>DASVBA010000022.1:0-8578 GCA_036376095.1 Chryseolinea sp. | reverse complement strand
ACCGAATGGATGGGACGTGGTCCGCAGATAATCGAAGATCAGGTAACCTATCCGTTGGTCACGAATCTGCAGGGATTACCGGAAGTTAAGTATGTGCGCGGATCTTCAATGTTCGGGATGAGTTTCGTCTATGTGATCTTCAAGGACGCAACCGATATTTATTGGGCACGCGAACGTGTCCTTGAGCGGTTGAATTATGCAAGCACTTTGCTTCCGGAAGGCGTTACACCAACGCTGGGACCCGACGGTACCGGAGTCGGCCATATTCTTTGGTACACACTTGAAGCTCCCGGAATGGATCTGGGAGAACAACGGGCGATTCAGGACTGGTACGTGAAGTTTGCTCTTCAGAACAGTCCCGGTGTTAGTGAGATCGCTTCGTTCGGAGGATTTCAAAAGCAATACCAGGTCACCCTTGATCATAATAAGCTAAACTATTACGGCTTGTCGACACAGGAGGTGATCCAGTCCGTCCGGGTGAATAATAATGAAGTTGGCGGAAGGAAATTCGAAATGAATGATGTCGGCTACATCATTAAGACAAGTGGTTACCTGAAGTCCATAGCGGAAATCGAAAACATTCCGGTCAAAACGGTTAGTGCTGCGCCGATAACCATTCGCGATGTCGCTACCGTTCAGATGACAGGAGACGCAAGGCTCGGGATATTCGACCTCGATGGCGAAGGCGAAGTAGTAGGAGGAATTGTTGTAATGCGTTACGGTGAAAACGCTGACGACGTCATTACGGGCGTAAAGAAAAAGATGATGGAAGTGGCGAAAGGATTTCCGGAAGGCGTAAAATTCAACATCGTGTATGATCGCAGCGAGCTGATACAGGAGTCTGTGTCTTCTATAAAAACAACTCTTGTAGAAGAGATCGTTGTCGTATCCGTTATCGTGATCATTTTTCTGTTCCACTGGAGAAGCGCCGTCAGTATCATTATTCAGATCCCGATCACGATCGCAACCAGCTTTATTTTATTGAACGCATTTGGAATCACTTCCAACATTATGTCGCTCACAGGTATCGCGCTTGCGATTGGTGTGATCGTCGATAACGGAATAATCATGGCTGAGAATTCCTATAAACATTTGGCAACGCGGTTCTCAGAATTAAATCCAGAGACTGAAAAATAAGTTTTATGGTAAAAAAACTATTCGCTAAAAAGTATAATAAGATTGACGAGACGGAACGGCTGCAGATCATCGAACGATCCGCAAAACAGGTTTCCCGTGGAGTTTTCTATTCTACAGTCATCATTATTACTTCTTTCCTGCCAGTTTTCATGCTAACGGGTCAGGAGGGAAAACTATTTCATCCACTTGCTTACACGAAAACATTCATACTCGTCGTCGATGCGATCCTTGTTTTGACACTTGCGCCGGTGATCATCTCCATCTTTATGAAAGGCCGGTTTTCGGCCGAAGGCAAAAATCCGATCAACCGATTCCTTGAAAGAGTATACGAGCCAGCCATCCGGGCTTGTATGAAATGGAGAAAGACAACCATTGGAATAAACATCCTGGCACTACTTGTCAGCATCCCTTTGCTGATGAGCCTTGGTAGTGAATTTATGCCCCCGCTTGATGAGCAATCCATTTTGTTCATGCCCGTCACGCTTCCAGACATTTCGAACGAGGAGGCTAAGCGCATTTTGCAGGTGCAGGATAAGATCATCAAATCGATTCCTGAAGTGGACAAGGTGTTGGGAAAAGCCGGACGGGCGAGCACTGCGACAGACAATGCACCTATCAGCATGATTGAAACGATCATAATGCTGAAGCCGAAATCGGAATGGCGGGAGGGAATAACAAAGAAGGATATCATCAACGAACTGGATGCGAAACTGCAAATACCTGGAGTTATCAATGGATGGACGCAGCCAGTAATTAACAGGATTAATATGCTGGCAACCGGGATCCGCACTGACGTCGGCGTGAAAGTATACGGACAAAATCTTGATAGTATTTATGTTCTTTCGGAAAAGGTTAAGTCTGCATTGGCGGGTATTCCGGGTGTAAAAGATCTTTATGTTGATCCGATCACAGGAGGGAAGTATCTGACGATCGATGTCAACCGCGAAGCGTTGGGCAGATACGGTCTTTCGGTGGAAGATGTGAATATGATCGTGGAGTCCGCGATCGGGGGAGCGCCTATCGGCCAAACGATAGAAGGACGACAGCGTTTCAAGATCAGCGTGAGACTGGCGCAAGACTACCGTAACAGCATCGAGCAATTGAAGCGCATTCCAGTAAGCACTCCGGCGTTTGGAGTAATTCCGTTGTCTGCCGTAGCCAGCCTTGGATTTGAAAATGGTCCGCCGATGATCACATCCGAGAATGCAATGCTCCGGGGAGCGGTATTATTCAATGTACGCGATCGTGACCTGGGCAGCACGGTTAGTGAAGCAATTCAAAAGCTCAACGAACAAATTGGCGTGTTGCCGGCGGGTTATTATTTGGAATGGAGCGGACAGTATGAAAATCTCATAAGGGGTAAACAAACACTCCTTATCGTAATTCCAGTGGTGATGCTTATAATTTTTGTATCACTCTATCTTGCATTCAAGTCCATTCGTGAGGCCTTCTTCAGTCTGATTACTGTTCCATTCGCCCTTATCGGCGGCGCATACATGGTCTACTTTTATGGAGTAAGCCTTTCGGTAGCTGTGGCTGTTGGGTTCATTGCCTTATTCGGTATAGCAGTGGAGACTGGCGTTGTGATGGTCATCTATCTGAATGATGCGATGCAGCAACTCGTCAAGTTAAAAGGAAATTCAAAAGATACGATCTCTGCGGATGACTTGAGAGAATTTGTCATTGCAGGAGCAGCTAAACGTCTCAGACCGAAACTGATGACAGTATCGGTTGCGTTATTCGGCCTGATCCCCGTTTTGTGGGCAACAGGTGTCGGCAGCGATGTAATGAAACCAATCGTACTGCCGATGATCGGAGGAGTGCTTACTTCTTCGACACACATCTTGCTGGTGACGCCGCTGATCTTTCTGATGACAAAAGAGTATGAACTTAAGAAGTTTGGTAAAATAGATGTATATGAAGTCAAACATTAAGATACCGGCACTGCTTGCCATTTTGTTAAGCCTGACGTTCACGGCCTTCGCACAGGTTATCAGCCTTGACAGCGTACTGCATGCGATCGACCGTCAGAATCCAATGCTTCAGGAGTATGACAACAAGGTGAAGGCCCTCCAGGAGTACAGCGCCGGCGCGAAAAGCTGGATGGCTCCAATGGTCGGGGCCGGAACATTCATGACTCCTTATCCCAATCAGATGTTAATGGACGAAAGGGATGAAGGTTCAGTAATGTTCTCCTTTGAACAAGAGATACCAAACCCAGGGAAATTAAATGCAAACAAAAGATTCCTTGAGTCAAAAGCTGCAGTAGAAGAACAAGGCAGGTCCTATCAGTTCAACGTCTTGCGCGCGGAAGCGAAAACTGCATACTATCAATGGCTGGTGGCAGAAGAAAAACTAGAAACCCTGTCGGAGAGCCAGCGAATTGTCGAGCTAATGATCAAGCTCGCGCGTATCCGCTATCCGTACAACCAGGGAAGCCTAGGGAACATTTACAAGGCTGAAGGAAGGTTGAGGGAAGTAGAGAATATGAAGCTGATGGCCCAATCGGACATAGACGAAAAGGAATTCAGATTAAAAACTTTAATGAATATTTCCTCTGAAACAGACATCATGGTCGATACTGCGACGAAAGTGAGCTACCATGTTGGTCAGATCGCATACGATACAAGCTCATTGAGTACTCAACGTAGTGATGTAAGACAATTGGATCGGACGATCGAAGTCATGCGTTTGAATCAGCAGCTTCAACGATTTCAATCGAGGCCTGATTTCAAGATACGATTTGATCATATGCAGCCTATTGGCGATATGCCCACTCAGTTTACTGCAATGGCCATGGTATCGATTCCAATTGCGCCGTGGTCCTCCCGGATGTACAAGTCCGAAATAAAAGGAATGCACTATGACATCGAAGCAATGAAACGCGGACGAGAGTCAATACTTATCGAAACCCGGGGAATGCTCGCTGGTATGTCCGCAAAGTTAAGGGGAATGCAACTCCAGCTGGACAATTATTCAACCAAGATCATTCCCGCATTGCGAAAGAATTATGAGACAGTAATGCTTGCCTACGAAGAAAACAGGGAACAGCTGCCGATGATCATCGATGCCTGGGAAGCGTTGAATATGGCCCAGATAGAATACCTGAACAAAAAAGAAGAGTACTATATCATGATCGTTAATTATGAGAAAGAACTTGAGAAATAATATTCTGACCCTGTTCATGTTGCTCGTTTTCGCGATGACGTCGTGCAACAGTAACAAACATGCCGAGCATGCAGATACCTATACCTGTCCGATGCACCCTACGGTTATATCGGACAAGCCGGGGGTATGTCCGGTTTGTGGAATGGACTTGGTCCGCAAAGCACGTGAAGGTGAAGAAGTAGAAATTACGGAGGACCTGGCAAAGCTCATCAAGTCTCCGAATGAGGTGGTAGCATCGTCGATAACGACCATAAAACCGTCGTATAAAGCAATGGATGGAAGCATCCAGGCCTTGGGGATCGTGACGTATGATTCAAGAAATGTTTATACGGTTCCTGCAAGGATCGGTGGCCGGTTAGAAAAGGTCTATTTGAAATACCCTTTCCAAAAGGTTTCCAAAGGACAAAAGGTCGCGGACATTTATAGCCCTGAGGGGATCACCGCGCAGCGTGAACTCATTTACCTGCTGGAAAATGATCCCGACAATGCCGACCTGATAACTGCTTCAAAGAACAAATTACTTCTATTAGGATTCTCGTCAGCCCAAATCGACGAATTGATAAGTCGGAGCGAACCCTCGTTCACATTTTCTATTTATAGTGCGTACGATGGATATGTAATTAAGGACGATCAACAAGCACCCGCTATCACTTCATCTTCTTCCCCGACGATGAATGGGGGCATGGCAGGTACAAGTAATGTTTCGAGTGCCCAACCTGATTCGGACAAGTCCGGCGAATTGATCCGGGCGGGAAGTTATGTCTCATCCGGGCAAACTATTTTTAAGATTGTAAACACGAGTTCGCTTTTTGTAGAATTGAACTTGCCGGTTTCGGAGGCAGCTTCGGTAAGCGTAGATGGAGAGATCATGTTGGATATGGGTGGCGGAATCCAGGAAAAGAAAACTATTGGTCTGGTTCAACCTTTTTTCGATCGCGGTGTGGAGTTTGTGAAGCTGAGGGTATACATGAGGAGAGGTGAAAACGTTAGGATCGGCCAGCTGGTAAAAGCGACGATACCTGTTCATTCTCCTGAAGCGTTATGGGTGCCGAAGGAAGCTGTTGTGGATCTCGGATTGGACCATATAGTTTTCGTCAGGGACCGTGATGTTTTCAAGGCATTGAAAGTGAACACCGGTACGCGCACGGATGGCTGGATAGAGATCACGGGTGGGTTAACATCTGCAGATGAAGTGGCCAGCAATGCTCAGTATCTTGTCGACAGTGAAAGCTTTATAAAATCGAAGTGAGATGAAATACTCTATATATATAGTGATTTTAGGATTTTTTCTTGTCGCATGTTCGACAGGACCAAAAGGTGAAGATCATTCGGCGCATACTGCACCTGCCAGCAAGGCTGCTTCATCAGACAACAATGCGCTTATGCTGACTGATACTCAGCTACGGCTCGCCAACGTCACGACACAGAAAGTTTCAAAGAAACCGGTTGGGCAGACGCAGCTGCTGAATGCAGTGCTCGCCGTGGATGAGGAGAATTCTCAAGTGATCAGCACAAGGATTGCCGGCCGAGTGGAGAAATTGTTTTTTAAGGAAACAGGCCG
Organism: Chryseolinea sp.; assembly: GCA_036376095.1. Classification (GTDB taxonomy): domain Bacteria; phylum Bacteroidota; class Bacteroidia; order Cytophagales; family Cyclobacteriaceae; genus Chryseolinea. Next base: position 2,712 of record DASVBA010000022.1, on the reverse strand, counting down.
CGCGGTCAGACAGGGTGAACCATTGTATGAAATTTATAGCGAGGAATTGCTTACGCTTCAGCAGGAATTCTTGCTTGCGAAAGAACAATTTGAAACATTGGGTAAAGAGGAGCCTAGATACGAATCTTTTCTTAAGACGGCCGAAAAGAAACTTGTGTTGTATGGGATGAACAAAAATCAGATTGAACAGTTAAGAAGGTCGGGTATCCAACAACAACGGATCTCATTTTTGTCTCCGTCCACGGGAATTATAACGGAGATCAATGCCGCGGAAGGTCAATACGTCGGAGAAGGATCTTTATTGTATCGGATCGAAAACACCAGCAGGCTCTGGGTTGAAGCCGAGCTTTACCCGAATGAGGCCAGGCTGGTAAAAGTCGGCGATAAGATCACTGTGCGTATCAACGGATATGAATCCACTCCACTTCAGGTGAAGGTTGTATTTCTAAGTCCGGAGTATAGAGCTAATACACAAATTATGGTAATGCGTGGCGCACTGGAAAACCGGGAGCTGACTTTCAAACCCGGCATGCAGGCGCAGGTACTATTTACGCATTCCTCGCGCGTTGCACTTTCGATACCGGTCGATGCGGTGATACGCGATGAAAACGGCACGCACGTTTATGTGGAATCCGGCAAGAATACATTTGAACCCCGCATGGTAAAAACGGGTATTGAAGACTTTGATCAAGTGGAGATCACGGAGGGATTGATGGAGAATGAGGTGATCGCAGCAACAGGAGCATACCTGCTATACAGTGAATTCGTCCTGAAAAGAGGAACGGATCCCATGGCAGGCCATCACCATTAACAAGCGGATAAACTTTAATATTAATCATACATAACTATTAACAACAAACAAAAATGAAAACAAGAGCGATTTTATTTTCACTGTTACTCGCAGCAACAGCTTTTACATTTACTAACTGCGGCGGCAAGAAGGAATCTGAATCACATGATCATTCTACTGCAGACGCCACCGCATCACACGATGATGCTGCCGTCGCTGACGCAGCGGAGCCTCAATTTTCTGTGGATGCAGCATTTCAGCAGCAACTGGCAGGAGTATTTAAGGCTTATGTTTCGCTGAAGGATGCATTTGTTGCTTCTGACGCTTCCAAGGTGAAAGCAGAGGCTGAAACGACTCAGAAAGCGTTGGCCGCTGCGGATATGAAACTATTGACCGGTGCTGCCCACAACGATTGGATGGCGCATCTGAGTTCAATGCAATCAGCGCTGCAGGAAATTGTTTCAACGTCCGACATCGAAGCACAGCGTAAATCATTTAGCGGATTAAGCGACAGTTTCTACAAGAGTATTAAAGCGTTTGGCCTCGGTGGATCAACAGCGTATTATGAATTCTGTCCAATGGCTTTCGACAATGAAGGTGCATATTGGCTCAGCGATGCCGAACAGATCCGCAACCCTTATTTCGGAGACAAGATGCTCACCTGTGGAAGTGTAAAAGAAAAGCTGAAATAAGTAGTTAACACTAATGAAACGCAGACATTTCATCAAGTCAACCGGCTTATCGACACTAACAGCACTGATGGGCTCTTCGTTCTTGCTCAAGGCGTGTCATACAGAGGAAGACATGATCGGTGAACCTAATTGGATCGTGGAAGGGGGATTCGATGTTCCTCTTCCCAATCTACCTTATGCGGCCGGCAACGTCGAGCTGACAGCAAAATCCATTTCAGGTGAAATGATCGATGGGAAGATCACGTCGACACTTTCGTATCACGATGGACTGCTCGGACCAATTATTAAGGCGGAGACCGGGAGCAATGTGAATGTGCGGCTTGATAACGCGCTTTCCGAAGACACAAACATTCATTGGCATGGATTAGTACTTCCGTCCGGAATGGAAGGGCATCCGAAAGATGTTACGGCTAGCGGTGAATCTTTTCAATATTCGTTACCGATCACTCAACGGGCAGGAACCTATTGGTATCATCCTCATGCCGAGGGAACGACCGCACGTCAGGTCTATATGGGAATGGCCGGAATGTTTATTGTGTCGGATGCGGAAGAATCCGCTCTTCAGCTTCCCTCGGGAGAAGCGGAGATTCCATTAATAATACAAGACAAAAGATTTGCCGGCCCTTCATTGGACTATTCACCGACGGAAGACGAGATCATGTCCGGATATCTTGGTGAAACCATCGTAGTGAACGGCGTCTATTCACCTTTTGCATCGGTTGCCAATACCTGGTACAGATTGCGGCTGCTGAATGGATCAACGGCCAGGGTATACAATCTTGCTTTGACCAACAACATTGCATTTCACCTGATCGGGTCAGACGGCGGTTTGCTTGAAAGGCCTGAGCACGCCATGAATATCCTGCTTGGCCCGGGCGAAAGGGCGGATGTGCTGGTGGATTTTTCTTCGCTGCCTGTGGGTGCCGAAGTGTTCCTTATCAGCGATAAGTTCAGCAAATACAAGGCACAAGGCCGCCAGAGTTTTTCAATCCTGAAGTTTAAGGTTGAACGGACAGTGAGCTCAAATTTCACACTTCCCTCTATACTATCTTCCGTTAATAAATTGGCAGAATCTTCCGCAATAAAAACGCGGACGTTTGATATCGCTGGATTGGCCGGTGGCGGTGAAGGGCATAGCGGAACGGGTGGCCATGCAATAAACTTCAGATCGTATTCGATGGAGAGAGTTGATGAAACCGTGCAGGCAGGTACGACGGAGATTTGGGAGTT
>DASVBA010000021.1:0-5314 GCA_036376095.1 Chryseolinea sp. | reverse complement strand
GTCAGAGAAATTTAATCGCGTGATCACTATCGGGCGTGTTGCACACCTTACAGCTGCATTGCCACACGATCCCAGCCGAGGCATATGCCAGTCCAGAAATCTCTGTGATCGTGGCTGTCCATATGGTGCCTATTTCAGCAGTAATGCATCCACGCTGCCCGCGGCTGCAAAAACCGGAAACATGATCTTCCGTCCTTATTCCATTGTTCACTCTATTATATATGACGAAAAGAAGGGTAAGGCAGTGGGGGTAAGGGTTTTTGATCCGGAATCAAAACAGGAGATAGAGTTTTTTGCAAAGATCATTTTTCTTAATGCCTCAACATTGGGCAGCACACAAATTTTGCTCAACTCAGTTTCTTCGAGATTTCCCAACGGTTTAGGCAACGGCAGCGATCAGCTGGGGCGTAACCTTATGGACCATCAATATCGGGCCGGAGCAGACGCACAAGTAGAAGGTTTCGATGACAAATACTATATCGGCCGTCGTCCTAACGGGATATATATTCCGCGGTTCCGAAACGTCGGAAATGACAAACGTACCGATTACCTCAGGGGGTTTGGATATCAGGGAGCGGCAAGCCGTTCTGAATGGTCAAGGGGTGTTCGTGAAATGGCTTTCGGATCAGAGCTTAAGGAGTCACTTACGACACCGGGGGGATGGAGCATTGGCGTAACAGGCTTCGGAGAATGCTTACCCAATCCGCAGAATCGTGTCACGCTCAATACAGATAAGAGAGATGTGTATGGTCTTCCGACTTTAAACATTGACGCCACTTGGGGAGACAATGAGAAGGCTATGAGGAAAGACATGAAGGATTCAGCTGCGGAAATGTTGGAAGCCGCTGGATTCAAGAATGTAAACATCTTTGATAATCCCAATAACATGGGACTTGGAATACATGAGATGGGAACGGCACGAATGGGTAAGGATGCTAAAACCTCCGTCCTTAACAAGTGGAATCAGGTTCACGAAGCTCCCAACGTGTTCGTTACGGACGGCGCAGCAATGACTTCCTCTGGATGCCAGAACCCATCTTTGACATACATGGCACTCACCGCCCGTGCTGCAGATTATGCCGTGAGTGAATTGAAAAAAGGAAATCTCTAACCCTCATATAAAGATCATGAACAGAAGAGAAGCAATACAACGTACAGCCCTGGCGTTAGGCTATGCGGTTACCGGACCCGCGTTAATTGGTGTATTAAAGGGTTGCAAGGCTGCCCCGGAAATAAATTTCAAGCCGGTATTCTTCAATGAAGGACAGGCGGCCACAATGGCAGAACTTGCCGAGATAATTATTCCAAAGACGGATACTCCCGGAGCCAAAGACGCTGGTGTGCCCGGTTTTATCGATAGCATGCTCAAAGAGGTTTATTCTAAAGAGGAGCAAGAGCAATTCCTCAAAGGTCTCGAGGAGTTTGATGCTGAAGCTGACAAGGAATATGGTGACAAATTTATAAACTGCAAGCCTGAGGATCAGGTTGCCCTGTTTAAAAAACATCACGATGCTGCCGTTTCCGCCCTTGGTACTGGTGGGCCCACAGGATGGTGGAACACTGCCGGCGGCGCCGATAAACCTTTTGTATTAAAAGTAAAAGAGCTGACTTTGTTGGGATTCTTTACGAGTGAACCCGGCGCAACACAGGTGCTACAATACAATCAGGTGCCAGGACCTTTCCAGGGATGCGTTCCACTATCAACAGTGGGAAAGGCGTGGGCAACATGATGTCATTGCAGTGTCTCTCGCGCTTCGCGGCGGACTCTGCGTATTTCGATAGCGTAAACCGACCGTCCACGCACTTATTTTTTCGCAGCGTCCCCGACGGGAGACACTGCGATGACGCCTGAGCGTAGACCACTTGATCATTTACTGATTGGCATTGAGTGATTTACTTCGATACAGTACAAAAGCCATTAGCACTTGTATTAAAGTCACCTTATGAGGTTTTGAGGGCGCTTACGCCGTCCTTGCCATTTCCCATCCGATAATACTCTTCTTTCTTGCTGAGCTCCAGCGATATTCTCCAAGAATGCCATCCTTTCGTATCACGCGGTGACAAGGAATCAGGTAGGCGATGTGATTGGCACCTACCGCCGAACCTACCGCTTGCATGGCCTTCGGATGATGAATTGCTTCGGCGATTCCCTTATATGTGGTCACGTCTCCCATAGGTATCCGCAACAATGCCTCCCAGACTTTCAATTGAAAGTTCGTCCCTTTAACAAATACATGAAGTTTGCCGGATGTGTTGTCGCCAGGGGCCCGAAAAATCTTGTCGACATAAGTACCGGTGAGATCCTGATCCTGGTGAAATATCGAATTGTGCCAGTGTTCTTTCATCGCTTCAAATGCGGGCTTCGGATCTTCATCCGTTTGAAGAAAAGACAGCCAGCAGATGCCTCGTTCAGTAACGCCGATAAGACAGGGTCCGAATGGGGTGCTGTGAATTCCGTATTCAATGCGGATACCCGATCCGGAGAGCTTGTACTCCTGAGGTGTTACGCCCTCGAGCGTAGTGAACAAGTCATAAACTCTGGATTGGCTGCTTAGTCCCGCAGATTCTGCTACCTCCACAAGATTCCTCGATTGATGCAGCTTATCTTTTAAATAGTCAACCGTTAGAAATTGCAGAAATCTCTTGGGGCTTATACCAGCCCACTCAGTAAATATCCGCTGGAAGTGGAACGGCGAGAGGTGTACTTTTTCAGCAACTTCATCCAGCTCTGGCTGGCGCTGAAAGTTCTTTTCGAGGTAGTGAATAGCCTCTTCGATTCTTTTGTAATTGATATGGGTTTCTGGCGCTGTCAAGAACATAAAACTAGGGTTTTTTAATGACTCAAAGTTGGAGCAAAAACGAGGGCTATTCAACCCGCTTCTTGCTGTTCGTATTGCGTTAATCGCGGCCAAAGGGTGGGTGGCGACTACAAGGCAATTGTTGCCCGCTACCCGAATTCCTAATATGAGGACAATCAATTAGATTGATGTTTTGGCTATTCTTCTTCGCGAAATTTTAGTTAGTTTAACATCTCTATCCCCACGACCCACACTTACGATTAACTGATAACCATTAACGGAAACCCTTCTATGAAATACGCTCTTGCCATTGTTGCCACCCTAACTATCGGTCTATCGGCCACAGCGCAACAAAACTTCGACACGGTAAGGATCAGACCTGTCAAAATAACCGATCAGATTTATATGCTTAAAGGGTCAGGCGGAAATATCGGTGTGATGATCGGCAAAGATGGAACCCTTATGATCGATGATCAGTTTGCTCCACTCGCTAATAAGATCAATGGAGCGATCAAAACGCTTGATCCCGGAGAGATCAGATTTCTTATAAATACCCACCTACATGGCGATCATTCCGGCGGCAATGAAAATTTCAAACGCATGGGGGTAACTGTGGTGGCCCACGACATGGTGCGTGAACGCCTTAGCAAAGAACAAACCAACAGACAGGGTCAGGTAACACCCCCGCGCGACAAAGATGCGCTGCCTGTGATAACTTTTGCGAACAAGCTGAATTTCCACTTAAACGATGAAGACATCGAACTAATTCATTTGGATCCTGCTCATACTGACGGAGACGTAGCAATACATTTTATCAAAGCTGATGTTTATCACATGGGAGATATGTTTGTCACCTACGGATACCCGTACATTGACTATGGCAGCGGAGGATCTATCAACGGATTTATTACAACTCTCGATAAATTGCTTGCCATGATGAATGATAACACACGGATCATTCCAGGTCACGGCGAGGTGAGCACGAAGGCGGATATGAAAAAATTCAGGGACCGACTGGCTGACATCCGGGATCAGGTTGCTGCGGCATTGAAGAAGGGAAAAAAGATTGAGGAGATCACGGGTCTTGGAATCACGGACAAATACGAAGCGGAGTGGGGCAAGGGATTTATTAAAGGAAAGGACTTTGTTCTTGGCATAGCTGAAAATCTCAAGCCGCCTGCTAAATAGAAGCTGCTTTAATTGACTGCTGTCTATGTTTGCTTCTTCCAGCTCTTGTATTCCCGATGCAGGCATTTTCCGCACGGGCGAAATCCTGCGAGGATAGCTTCATTGCGATCCACAAAAAATATTCTATTCTCTTTTTTCATTCTTTTTCCTGACGAGCATGTTAGTGTGCCATAGATTTTCGCCGGAATGTTTCCCGCGTACGCGATTTTATGACCATGGATTAATGATCGGACTTCCACAGCGGAAAGTTTTTTGTGTTCGATCATGCGGCGTCATGAAAGATTATTCCTAATGAATAACGTATTCCATCCGTAATTTCGCTGACGCCGTGTTTCATCTTTGCCCTGTAATACCCGCGACTGCCTTTGACAGGGCGAAAATTCGTGGTGAAAATAAGTGCGTCGCCCTGCTCCGGGTGAATTACTTCTGCTTTTGATTGAGTACGTGGCATTTGTTCCGTCATAACGAATTCTCCACCACGATGATCTTTACCCTCTTGAGTCAGGACAAAAACAACCTGGAAAGGAAAGTACACATCTCCATATAGATCCTGGTGAAGTGTATTGTATCCTCCCGCTTCATAGCGTAGAATAAGCGGCGTGGGACGCATTTGATGATTGCTATTGCATTGCTCCACTAATTGCCGGTGATTGGCAGGAAACTTCGTGGTGATCCCTAGTCTGTCCATCCATTCATTAGCCAAATGACTTAACGGAGTGTAGAATGTTTCACGAAGCGTTTGAATTGTGGGAGGCAGCGGATAGTTGAAATATTTGTATTCACCCCTTCCAAATCTGTAACGCTGCATGTTGATGGTGCTCCGATACAAATAGTCATCGTCGTACAATCCGGAAAGATGCCTGCACTCATCGGGTGACAATACCTTTGGGATAATAGTATACCCTTTTTCATTGAGTGAATCGTAGATTTTTTCCCACTCCATATGTTCGATGGACATGATGTATTTTTTCTGTAAAATAACATCGTGCATGGCCCGACTGTCAACCTGATTCTTGCGCCATTCATCTTTCCGAGCTCTGAAATTTCTAATTTTAATAACAGATCATGGGCTGAACAAACGAAGAGAACCATACTGTTTAGGGTCGGTTATCGTTGCCATTGGTCGTTTTTCTCCAAGCAAAAAACAAAGAGGGTCTTGGAGACGTCTCGTTCCGGCAATCATGACGTCGCCGGGCCGAAACGCAGATTGGCGCTAAAAGGCAAAAACAGACGCTGCATGAATCTAAAGGCTGAAGTGGGAAGTGATTGATGGAGGAGGAGATGTCCGGGACTTAATTTCAGGATGCATCATTTTCTTAAAGTCCGAC
>DASVBA010000020.1:0-4902 GCA_036376095.1 Chryseolinea sp. | reverse complement strand
ACGCTTCAGCTTCGACGGATTAGTTGTTACCCAGCATCTTAATGGCAAAACGCTGGGGTGGCGTCAATGAAACAACCGTGGATATTTTACCACATCGCGTGTGATTACATGCGGTCAAAACAGTAGGATTGCCCCTTTTTTAAGTCTGGCACGAAGATTAATGATCTGAACTAAAACCCTAAAAACATGACGCCATCGCTAAACCTTTCCCTTCAAGAAGAAAAAAGCATACAGTTCTTCAGGGAAATCAAAAACGACCTTGGTTCATCATCTATGATCAAAATAGTCAAGCTGGTGAGGGTGGTGTTGTCACAAATCCGGAAAAGTCTGTCACATGAACAGGCAACAATTTTTATTACAAGCTTACCTAGTGTGTTTCAGTTGCTTTTCATAGCCAACTGGAGATACAATGAGTCGAATGAACAAGCGGGTTCTATCCATCACCTTGATGAATTGATAGATACGTTATATGAACAAGACCGGAAATCCGGCACTTGTTTATTTCATTCCGAAATCGAAACATTAAACACGGTTATTCTTGTACTTACTAAACTGGACAAGTTCTTTGGGGCAATGGGACTTAAAATATTTCAGCATTCGCTGACGCAGGAATTAAAACAAGCCGCGTCATCGAATGTTGCATAGACAACATAAAATGAATTTAGATACTTAGCCATGTTACGCCTTTCAGTCTTGCTGTTGGTAATCTCTTTATTCGCGGCGGTTTTTGGGTTTGGAGAGATCGATGGAGGAGTCGCTTCCGTCGGTAAATTATTGTTCTTTATCTTTCTGGCGCTCTTCGTTCTTTCACTTGTACTCGGTGCCAGCATATTCAAGCGATGATAAAGACAATTGGAATCCCGGTCTCTCTGGTGCCGGGATTTCTCTCCTACTCCCACCGCGAAATACCTTAAGGGTAGGATCGCTCACCTGTCGAATTCGTAGTTGCCCCTTCCTCAAAGTTGCCTGGGAATCATAAAGATTTAGGGGAAACATTGGGTTACTTTTCAGTATGCGTGCATTAACAGGGATTTTATAACCCTAAATCCCAAAAGGCAATGAAAGCGATAGCGAACTCCCTGAATATGTTGATCGACTTTGAGAGCATCGACTTCCAGGAAAATGGCGTTACTTTCTCCATAACGCAAATCCCAGGTGCGGGCGTATTCATCAACATTGACAACATTGACTATTTTAAAAATCACGTGAACATGCACGCAGAAGCATGGGAAAATTTCTTGTTCCGACTTATCCACGATAACAATTATCGCGCAAAGCATGTAGTAAACAAGCGTTGGCACGGACTGGTAGCGAGTTGACTTTCCATCAGCAAAAGGAAAATCAATATTTCATAGACCTTCTGTTGTATTCTTCTTAATAAGTCCCATCACCAACAACCCTACGGGTCAGCGATACCTATGCGCCGTCCATGGGGTATATTCTCAGCGTACTACAAAAATAGTTGAGTTCCTTTTGTAACCCCATCCAGGCTTTTCAATCAAAATTTATGAAAACGTGCGTCGCGTCAACAACGACCTGATGAAGTATCATAAAAATTAAAGATTGAAAAGATGAAAAAGTCACAACAACGACTTACCATTCCTATTAACATAATGGCATTGGTGTTCGCATTAATGCTCTTGTGTTGTGAGTCTCCAAAAAAAGCAAAACGTGAAAAGTCCGACGAAGCTGGAATTCCCGACGCCTGGAATAACAGTATCAATGAAAACGCAAATGAACTGTTGACGAAGGGAAAAGCTGTATTCAGATTCGAAACCTTCGGCGACGAAGCGTTCTGGACCGACAAGCTACAGCTGCACAAAGCCATCGCAGATAAAGGTGCCGGTGGTGTTGGCGATGGTCTTACCCCGAAGGCTGCTTTAGCCGCTGGATTAAAAGTAGATCTTGATGTGCTGCCCGAAGCTGTAAAGCAACAAATTAAAGAGGGGAAGTTACTAGACGACACGGATGCAACGCTGGCGCTGATCAAGCTGAATGCTGTTGTCGGTATCGTAGGAAATTTTGAGGGCGGCCAACTAAAATCGGTTGGAGTTACGTGCGCCATTTGCCATTCAACTGTTGACAGCGATACAGGTATTGGAAAAAGGCTGGACGGTTGGCCCAATCAGGATCTAAACGTCGGTGCGATCATCTCAATGGCTCCTGATCTCACCGTTTTTACGGAGATGCTGGACGTAGATGTGGAGACGTTAAAGAAAGTACTGGCGAGCTGGGGACCGGGCAAGTTCGATGCCGAGCTAAACCTCGACGGTAAGGCCATGCGTCCGGATGGCAAGCCCGCTGCGACCCTTATTCCAGAAGCATTTGGTCACGCCGGCCACAACCTCCATACCTGGACAGGCGGTTGGGGGAATGTCACTTACTGGAATGCTTACGTTGCCAACCTTGAGTTAAACGGCCAGGGAACATTTTACGATAGCCGGTTGATGGACGCAAACCAGTTTCCCATTGCCGCCAAAATGAAATTCGGGAACAAGCGACCAACGGGAGAAGACAAGGTGTCGGATAAACTCGCCGCTTTACAATTCTATCAACTGGCCATACCATCGCCCAAGCCGCCGAAGGGCTCATTCGACGAAGGGGCAGCTGCGCGGGGAATGGACGTCTTTAATGGCAAAGGAAAATGTTCAAGTTGCCACGTCCCACCCCTGTTCACTGAGCCAGGATGGAATACGCACAAGCCAGAGGAAATTGGAATCGACGATTTCCAGGCAAACCGTTCACCAGAGAAGACCTATGTTACACAAGGACTGAAGGGGATCTGGATAAGAAAGAGAGGTTTCTATCATGATGGAAGATTCCCAACGCTGATGGATGTCGTTAACCATTATGACAGCTTTAAGAAATTAGATCTCACTGAAAATGAAAAACGAGATCTCGTTGAGTACTTGAAGTCTCTGTAACAAAAAAAGGCATCAGAAGAATCTGATGCCTTTTCGAACGTTACTGTTGAACTGTCTGCGTCGCGGCTTCGAGTTCTTCAATATCAATCTTTTTCATTTTAAGCATCGCTTCCATTGCATGCTCAGCCTTTTCTCTGTCAGGGTCTGATAGCAATTCCGTCAACGCTTTCGGCACGATCTGCCATGATAAACCGAATTTGTCCTTCAGCCATCCACATACCTGCGCATTGGGATCTCCGCCCTCGGATAGTTTGCTCCAGTAATGATCTACCTCCCGCTGATTTTTGCAGCTCACAATGAAGGACACCGCCTCATTAAATTTAAAGACCGGGCCCCCGTTAAGGGCAACGAATCTCATATTTCCTAAATGAAACTCAACAGTCATCACAGACCCCGGAGGCATCTTATGAGTCTCCTGGCCTGCACCGGTATAATAACTTATCCTGTCAATCCCCGATCTTTTGAATATCGAGGTGTAAAACCTTGCAGCCTCCTCCGCTTCGGAATTGAACCAGAGGTTAGGCGTAATTCTTTGGATCTTTGCCATAATCTTTTTTGGAATAAATAAGGAAAAAATGGTGCCAGGGAATATCCGGCAACTACGGTCGCCCAGGCATTTGGTGTTCAGTATCTTATTTATGACAACGACATTCTGTCTTGCTCAAGCGCAAGGTGTCTGTAGAATTTATTTCTACCTGGCGGGACACTTCACCTACCAAAGTGTCGCGTTCATGACTTACGTCTTAGTATCACAAATACAATCGGCAAAGAGGACTTAAAGCAAAAAAGAAGGGCCCGAAAAAGGCCCTTCTCTTATTTTAATGCGAGTGAGATGCTTCAATTATTTGCCGAACAAAGTATAGCCTACAGAGAGCTGGAGATTATAGTTCTTTTGATTAATCGTTGAATTATCAGTATCGTTAATGTTGGAAATCCCTTGAATGAAACGAAGAGAGAAATTGAGCTTCATCGGAAGATCAATACCAACACCAGCAGCTATACCGATATCGCTACCTTTAACCTGATCCTTCATATCCTGTTCGCTAGAGCCGGAAGTAAACTTAGCTGAAGTCAATACCCCGAATTGAGGACCAGCATGAAAGCTTAACAGATCATTTACGCTATAACGCACCAATACAGGAACGTTAACGTAATTAACCTTGTACTTTTGATCTCCAGACTTGGCACCTTGTGCAGAGTAAAGCACTTCAGGTTGAAGTCCTAGATGCTCAGTGAACATCCAGGTAACATAAGCACCACCGTGTATCCCTGGAAGGAAGCTTGGACTAGTGGTATAACCGTTACCAGAGAATGTCTGGTTTGCCAAATTAAGGCCGGCCTTGATTCCACCGCTAATACCTTGCCCGTACGCTACAGCCCCTAAGAGGCATGCAAAAACAAGCGTTGTAATTTTTTTCATAGTTTGAAAATTGTTTGTTTGTTGATACAAAGGGAAGGGAAATAATTAAAGCCAAATAGCAAGATTCAATTCAAAACCTACATGGTACATAGAAAACCCTACAAATGAAGTAGAGTTGGCTGAAATGAGCCTTGCAGCGAAGGATAGCGTGAATTTTAGCCCGTTGCGATGCTCTTTAGATGTAATTTCCTGAGGCCCAGCATCAAAACATTGACCATTTAAGTACTATGTCACCGTATAACCCAACGCCTTTGCGGTGATCATCCGTTCGTTAAATATTCATCGACTCATTCCTGTTGAACAGGCCACTTGCTCTCCTGGGTATGATTTATTGTAATTGACGCCCTTCATTCATCAGCTGTCAAGTCTGGCTGTCCACCCGAACCTATCCAAATCAAAAGCATTATATTTATACTGTTAAAGTTATTCCACCATGAAGTTCAGCTCATCCATTTTTCTACTTCTTGCTTTCCTTGTCCCGATCAAAGGAATATCACAGGCGTCAGTGAAAGAGATGGTAGAAACAAAACAATTTGTTTTTCAGGCGCAGTCTCTGAC
>DASVBA010000875.1:0-4184 GCA_036376095.1 Chryseolinea sp. | reverse complement strand
ACGTTGACAAAGACGGGGATTGTGATATTATTCTCGCCGCACTGAATTTTAACGACGGTGTACCGGCCGGGCTACTGGATCGATGGAAAAAAGAAAGGACATCCCTGCTTGTTCTAAGGAATAAGCACACCATTAAGGCTGCTCCCTAGAAAAACAAAACCAGCTTAAAAGCTGGCTCTGAATTCCTTCTCGAGATATGCGTTGAGGTTTTTTAGGCCCCTCAGCATGTTCACCTTTTCAGGCGATTCGTTTACGTTGTCGTTTTCAAACATTACTTCGACGAACAGATTGCGGAGCATGTAAACGTAAATTCTACGGCCGTTCTTAGCGCGGCTTCCCAGGGATACGCCATTCTTTTGCAGATAACTGACTTGCTTTTCGGCAGAAAGCTGGCGGAAGAAAAACTGGAGGATCATAATGTGTTAGTGTTTTGGTTTTGATCCATGAGTTGCCATTTCCGCGCCAGTGGCGAAAACCTTGAAAACAGACCAATTTCGCCCCTCGGTTTCAGTGGGCCTTCCCAAACGTGGAAAAATTTTCCATAACTGTCCAAATTCCAGCCTGAATTCAGCCTTGAAAAAATATTCCTGACAACTATTGAAACCTTATAACTAATTATTTAGTTTTATACCTAAATAGATAGTCAATGAAAGATCTCAAAGAACTGACCAAAGCTGAAGACCAGGTAATGCAGATCCTATGGAAACTTCAAAAAGGGTTTGTAAAAGACATCATTGAAGAGATGCCCACCCCCAAGCCGGCCTACAATACAGTGTCGACTATTGTCCGAATTCTTGAGACCAAAGGATTTGTCGATCACAAGGCTTATGGAAAAACACATGAGTACTTTCCCGTGATCACAAAGGAAAAGTACACGAAGTTCTATCTGAACAACCTTATCAAAGGCTATTTCAATGGATCGTTTCAAAATCTCGTATCCTTTTTTGCCAAGGAGAACAAGATGGACATCCACGACCTCGAAAAACTTTTAGAGGAACTAAAAAATCAGAAGCCATGAATGCTTTCATAAACTATCTGCTCGAAGCTAATCTTGGGTTATGTTTTTTTCTGGTGTTGTATTGGACATTCCTACGAAGAGAAACGGATTTCACCTTTGCGCGGCTGTTTCTTTTGATTTCTATCGCTGTCTCATTGTTATTTCCCCTACTCCATTTTACAGCTGAAACCCGTCTGCTCCCAAGCATCGGCAGTTTAGTTCCTGCGTCATGGTTACCGGAAATAGTTGTCATGTCCGACGGCGTACCACAGTCAAAAGAAACGCAGATCAATTTCGACGTTTGGCTCTTGATGCAAGTGATTTATGGCGTTGGAGCGGTAATAATGCTCCTCATTTTTGTCACTCGTCTATTTAAGTTGTTGAGACTAATACACACAACTCCGTCTTACCCTATTGAAAGGTTTACGATACTCGAGTCTTCCCGGGACCAGTACGCGTCGTTTTCGTTCTTTAACTTCATTTTCATTGGCAATTCATCAGAATTATCCGAACGCGAAAAAGCACTAATTATTGAACATGAACGTGTACACGCGCAACGATTGCATTCTTTTGATGTTCTATTGACAAACTTATTGGGGATCATATTCTGGTTTAATCCCCTAATTAAAATATACAAGAAGATATTTATTCACCTGCATGAGTATGAAGCAGACGCGCGCACTGTGAAGTACCATAATGTGAATGATTACTGCGGCCTATTGGCGAAGGTTGCTTTATTGTCGGCCGACATAAGACTCGCCAACCATTTTAGTAATTCTTTAACCTTAAAACGAATTGAAATGATACGAAAGATCAGATCGAAAATAAAATGGTGGAAGATTGCTTTCATCGGCAGTATGATTCCACTTTTCTTCATTGCCGTGTCGTGCAACGACCAATTAGCAAATGATGTGACGGAGCTCGCGCGTAATGCCAATGTTGCTCTTGATGCACCACAAGGCATCATAGAGAGATTCGAAGCTGTCAAGGAAAAGAATCCTAACTCCACCTATATTCTTGTTGAGTTTAATGAGAAAGCTGAAAAGTTATTGGCTAAGATGGAAAAAGCTCATGGTATTCCGGCGTCGATAGAGTTGTTCACACCCGACAATGGTTTTTACAAGAATTCAGCCATGAACACAGAGCCCGAAAAGATCTCTTTCAATCAATCTCAAGAATGGGAAGCCGCCGCCGGGCTTCGAACATTTGCTATTATTGAATACAACTCCATGGCCAGCAAGGTGGCAGAAAGGGCAAAACGCCCACAAGATGTCTACACGGTTCTCGAGCAAACCGCTTTGCCTTCGAATGGACTGGCTGCATTCTATGAGCACGCCTCACGTAGAATAAGCTATCCGGCTGAAGCTCGTAGACTTGGAATCCAGGGTAAGGTGTTCGTCGAATTTATCGTTGAGACGGACGGCTCAATCTCCGAAATTCAAGCCATTAAGGGTATTGGCGGAGGGTGTGACGAAGTTGCTGTAGATGCCGTGGAATCTTCACCTGCTAAATGGATACCTGGAAAGAGTAAGGGTGTCGCTGTGAGGCAGGTTATCGTACTCCCCATAACTTTCAAACTGGCTGGGGCTGAAACAACCTTGATAGAAGAAACCCCGTCGGCAAAAAATACAATGAATGAAATAGTAGTTGCCGCTTACAAGTAACTTTTAAAAGTTCTTATCTCGTCTGTTAGCCCGGAAGAAGCATCAGCAACCTCTGGGCTAACTTATCTACTTTAGCCAGTCTTTCATCCGTTCGTATGGAATCAGTACTTCGGTTGGTCCCGCAGCATAAGGAGCGATTTCGTAATTGTTGTAGTAAAAAACTATCCCTTCTTTTCTGAAGCCATAGTTTTTGTTCAACTGAAACGTGTCATCAGGGAACTCGAAATAATTTTCATTTAAAGAAGCCGTATCAGGAATCTCCTTAACCTGCCGGAATATTTGTTCGCCAAGTTTCGTTAACGGCTCCTGGTATCCGTTCTTCAATAGATTGTCCAGTGTAAACTCCGCGCCCGTTGAAGGATTTACATTAATAAAATAGGTGTCTGCTCCTCCGTGCGCACCTCCTGTAAAATAATCCTGGTGGACGGTCATGCTGATCAAGGTATCGGTAAGAACTTCGACACTGACATCGGCATTGTAATACCATCCTCCCGCCGCATCCGGCATCTCTTTGTTAAATTCAACATACTCCTGTATAAAATCCTCGCCGATCTGTTTCATGGACTTGCCTTGGGCCTCCGGATTGCCCATTGATACCGTGGCTTCAATTTCGCGACGAATTTTTCGTTCGACTACAGAATCAAGTCCCGAAAACTCCGGATAATTGACCTCGTACGATGCGCATTGCAATGTGTCGCTCTCGCATCCCGCTGAAGACTCGACACGAAAATTTTTCATCGCGAAAGACACTTCAGCTTTTTTGTCTTCGGTCTTTTTATTGCAGGAAAAAATGATAATGGCAATCAGGGAAAAGTAAAGGAGGTCTTTCATCATACTCTATTTGCGTAAAATTTCCTCCAGCTTCCTGTCAAGAGCAGGTCCTCGAAGATTCTTGGCGATGATAACACCATTAGGATCCAGAAGAACAGAAAAAGGAATACCGGTGATGTTATACGTTTTTGCCGCTGCGGATTGCCAGTACTTCAGATCGGAGACATGTGTCCATGTTAGACCATCCTGTTTAATAGCCAGAAGCCAGTCGCTCTTGGAGCGATCGAGTGAAACACCGAACACCGTAAAGCCGCGGTCCTTATATTTATTATAAGCTCTCACAACATTCGGATTTTCCTGACGGCAGGGTCCGCACCATTTCGCCCAGAAATCGACCAACACATACTTGCCCCGCATGGAAGATAATTTAACCGTCTGGCCCGTTGTATCCGGCAATGAGATCTCGGGGGCTGGCTGTCCCACCGCTATTGTTTTCATAGCGTCAACCATGGCGATGAAATTCTTCGCGTGATCATAGTTGGGCCATTCTTTCTTCAACTTGTCGGCAACAGCAAGATAGGTATCAAAGTACTGATCGCGGTCAAGTACACTGCCGCTTTGAAGGAGATTGATTACGCCCAATGACGGCGGTTCGTTCTTTAAAAGATCAGCGATCTTATCATGGCTCTTCTTGATCTCCTTCATATATGCCTCTTGCAGCATAGCCATTTTCTGCTGGTCGCGCTGCTGAG
>DASVBA010000874.1:0-3705 GCA_036376095.1 Chryseolinea sp. | reverse complement strand
TACTCCTGCCCTACCGTTGCGCATCCGCAATAATTCAACTCTCCATTGTGGGAATCCAACACCCGGAAGGTCATTGATCAACTCACTGGCCAAGGGTGTGATCCTCCAACGTGATACACAGGCGGTGGTATTGATCTTCGCATCGTGACGCACTATGAAGCCTGTCACCTGGCTTTGCTCAACGGCCAATTGAAGTCTCCGGGATTCTGTAAAACCTATCTCTTTCATCTCTCCCACCACGGCGGTTAGCGCCCCACACTTTAGTGCTTCGTCCATGACCCACATCACATCCTTTTCTTTATTGAGATCCACAAAAACTACACGGTCGGGCCGCACGCCAAAAGAGTTCAAAGCTGGCGGGAAGATGGTCCTCGATGCACTGATCCATAACACTGTTCCATTGTCTCCCATTAGTGAGGAAAGAATCCCGGAAATAAAACCACTGGTGGATGCAGTGTCCTCAGGCAGCGGTGACAAGAATTCATGAACTGCACCCAAAGGAAATGATCCATTAGGAAAGGACTTACCCATCGTGCCCAGCCCAAGGTCAACAGGAGTTGTACCGGGACGAAGTCCTTCCATGCGGAGAATATCTGACCTTAATGCTGTAATTATATTTGACTGATCCCCCTTCACCATGACGGATGGCTTAATTTTAAGCTATGCCAAAACTAATATATTTAGTAATACAATACTAACCAAATTAGTTATTTGGGAAATCTTTTATTAAATCAAAACTTTAGTTATATATATTTATAACTCTGTATATCAATTATTTATATCTATTTATATGAACTTATAATTGAAGTGAGTATTTCCTCAGGTGTCGACACGCCCGAACTCATCCGTAACCCTCTGCCGGGAAAACAATTTTTTGCTACGAGGGGGAGTTAGACAACATCTCTAAGATTGAGTATTGCATAAACGATCGAGCGGAAATAGCCTCTCTTCTTGAGGGCATCGGGGTCGGCCTTAAGAGCTTTTTTGAAACGTGAATCGATCCAAACGATCACCCAGGTTACACCAACCGTAATTGTGATCAACAGGACGAGTTTAGCCCACCACATGGATTTACTTGATTATCTGTAGACTCAAGATACATAAAAGACCTGTAGCGCCCAAAGATTAGCCCTCGCTTCCTCAGTAAGAGACGTGAATACCTCTTTGATTAATTATCGATTTCCAACTTCAGCGATAAAACCCCAGTTCTGATGCTGTGCTCTACCCATCGAGTTAAAGCCTTTTCCAAACAGGTTGGCATCTCCTTCTGAAAGAAAAACGAGTTCGTTTTCACCCCTCTTGAGATGCAATAGAATTCTTTCTGTTGCAGGGAAGATACGCTCCACCTTATGTTTTTCGTAGTGGAATACCTCCCGCCCATTGAGAAATATCTTCAACCTTCCAATAAAATCGAAGTAAAGAACCTTGTCCTTATCGGCATCGGATTTTAATGAATGTTTTGCGATAACCACTCCGTTGGGGTCCTCGATGTACCGGGAAATGTTAATAATATTTGCTGCATCCGGCTTAACTTTTATCCATCGCGATGATTTGGTGGCAGGATCCAGATCCAGCGTCTCTTTTCGTGGGAATTGTTCAGACAACTGCCAGTCCGCTAAAATGTCTGGCAATTCATATATCATCACGTTGGCAAAATAGGTTTCGCCGAACATGGATCGAAGAAGGATATCGCCTTCATCAAAGTCGGATTCAATGAGGTTTATTTCCATTTGGGGTTCCTTACTATTATTCACATAGACCTTCAGGAGACTGCCTCTAATTTCGATGGCGGCGTGAAACCATTGCATTGACTGGATGTCAGCGCTCTTTTCATAGGTAGGGTAATTGTAATGAACCCAGCTCAAAGCACCATTGTAGATTGGTACGTATTGGATAGCTTCTTTAGTACCGCCTGCGCCGGTCCGGAAATAGAGGAAATGATAATTCTGCTGGTCCTTCGCCCGGAATCCGATACCGGACATTACGCGTCCGGCTATGTCACACTCGATACGGACGTTCTTGTACCGTGCTCCCTTCCGGAACGCTACTGCCATCTTCTTTCCGTCAAGTTTTATGCTTGGTTTACCCTGGAAGACAGTGTCTTTTAATGTCGTAGGATCGTAGTTTTCTGAGAAAACATTCCAGTCGCCGGGTACTATCTTTGATGGAGGTTGTGCAACTACGCCATTGAAGACAAGGCAAAGGGCCATGATGATAATTTGGATTCTGAATTGCATAAAGTTTTTTTTAGACCATGATCCAAGCTGTCCCTTCAGATTCCGGTTCATAAAAGAACTTTTTTAAAACTGTTTTTCGACTGTTTAACTATCTCTTTCAGTATGAATGAATTAAGTGAAATAGACAAAGCCCTGCTGGAAACCATAAAAAATAATATAGAGGCACGGGCGGGTCTGTACAGTTCCGAAAATCTTAGCCAGAAGGACTTTGACTTCCTGCAATATTTCATTGAGGAAGCAACAGGTGAAGTGCTTAGCCTCACCACGTTAAAACGCATTTGGAAAAATGAATATCAACGGTTGCCGCATCTGTCGACTTTGAATATGCTCAGTAAACTCGCCTGCGACCAGGACTGGCATACGGTGAAGAAACAGTTTATCGAATCGCACACCCTTGGAGTAAATGGGAAGCCGAGTTCTCCATTAACAAATAGAAATGCGGCGAGATCGCGCCATAACGCGTATCGCCGACTCAGCAACAAGTTCGTTGCCGGAGTCCTGCTGTCACTGGCTGGTGGTGTTTTGTTGTATTTTTTGCCAGCCCTTGTACCTGGAGACACTACTGATATTCAGTTTTCGGCAGTACCTACCGTGGACCTACGGGTACCGAACAGCGTCGTTTTCTCCTATGATGTTACTGGATATCGGGCAGACCACTTTTACATTCAACAAAGCTGGGATCCTGAAAGAAAGGTGGAAGTGTTTGCCGCTAACAACAAGCAGACAGACATCTACTACGAACCTGGCTATCACTATGCCAAGCTGATGGGTGATGACAGAGTGTTGAAAGAAATTCCTGTCCACATCAGATACAACGATTGGTTTGTGCGCGTCCGCTATCCTGACAGTCGCCTGGTGAAGGTTGGCGAAGGAGACCTCGCAATGGAGGGATACTTAGGAGTGACGGACGAATATGCGCAACGACTGCGGGCTGAACAGCAATTCCAGCTTGGTTATATGCTATCGAAAGATTTTGGTTTATCTGCGGATGAGCTGCAACTAGAAGCTGCGATCAGATTTGATTCAACAAACCTGGCGCCTTGTCCGACCGTGAACATATTGATCAAAGGTGACAAGAGTTATTCATGGATAACACTGGGGAACAAGGGATGTGAAAGCAACCTTGGATTAATTGTTGGCAGCACTCAGGTTGATGGCAAGACAAATGATTTGAGCTCAATGGGAATGGAGGCTTTTACATGGCAGAATATTGGCCTGAGACTATCGAATGGACAATACCAGCTGGTTATAAACAGGGTGGTTGCTCATGAAGGTGAATACTCCAAAAACCTTGGGGAGCTGAAAGAAGTAGACTTCTTCTTCAACGGCGTTGGAAGCATTGATGAGATCAGAATATCCGATAAGGATCGTTCGTTGATCAGTCAGAGTTTCAACTAAGCGCTTATTGTGTAATCATTGCTCATTGCCTCTCCTCTCACTCACTTCTCAACGTCTGTGCCGGGTTCAC
>DASVBA010000872.1:0-3718 GCA_036376095.1 Chryseolinea sp. | reverse complement strand
CCAACAATCACATGACCCTCGGAAAAACGGTCAAAGCTTGTCTGATGATCCTGGAGAAGTTCCATAACGTGAAGATGGCCTTTGAGAAGCCGATCCTGTTCACAATAAAAAATCCTGCTACGGGCTTAGACAAAGTATATAAGGTAGACATCAACTCGAGGTTCCTTGAGATCAAGGCCACGACAAAACCAAAACCAATCGAAAAACATGTCATCAAATTTCTGATGGAGAAAGTGTATGATGTTGATCTGTGGATGCAGTATGTTCGGCCCGAGGACTATGAGTTTCACGGTTTCATGGTGCTTCGACTCATCGATGTAACGGAGCAGGAAATGCTTTCATCAATTAAATATGACCTTCTCGAAAAGAATGCCGTCATCCGGAAGGAAAGTTTTGCAATCATTCAACAAAAATTGCGCGCATTGTTCGAAATACCTGAGATGAAGCTTGGCATTGCATATCTTGACCCTAGCAACAATCTCATTCTTAACAACGGAGCCACTGAATGCTGGGAAAGTCTTACATCTCAACCTGTGAATAAGAGGCCATGTGATGATTTTACCGGCTCCGTTTACGAAAGAAGCTGGATGGAAAAAAGGTACGTTACGGTTGAAAACCTGAACGAATATCCATTTCCTTCAAAAGTTGAGAAAACGCTTTTGGCAAATGGGATAAATAACATCTTGCTCGCCCCTCTTGTAGACGATGGCGAAACAATTGGTATGTTGGAGCTTGCAACTTCAACTCCCGGAAAACTGAATCCAATAAGCGCTAACAGAGTTGAAAATGTATTGCCCATGTTTACCGCGGCGGTAAAGCGAGTCAAAGAAGAAATGTCAACTGAGGTGCGGGCCCTCATACAGGAAGAATGTACTTCGATTCACCCAAGCGTACAGTGGCGCTTTTTCGAGGCGGGTGTGAACCTCCTTAACAAAAGAAGACACGATGATACAGAGGCAATGGAAGAAATTGTCTTTAAGGATGTATATCCAATGTTTGGTCTTTCCGACGTCCGCAATTCTTCCACTGAGCGAAACACTGCAATTCAAAGGGACTTTCAACAGAACTTAAAACTTGCAAAAGACCTGTTACAGAAGATCTATGCAATTAAAAGACTTCCTATCGTTGAGGAAGTGATGTTTAAGATTGAAGAACAGTTACAGAAGATCAACCGCGGTCTTGCGTCCGGCGACGAGAGCAGCGTAATTGAGTTTCTCAAGTCCGAAATAAATCCACTTGTTGAGCATTTTGAGGACGACGATCTTCTTGAAAAACACGTTCAAAAATATCGTTCACACCTCGACCCCGTATTCGGAGTGGTCTACAAGCGCAGAAAGTCTTTCGAGGAGAGTCTTGGAATGATAAATAAGATGATAACAAACCATCTGGATGAGGCTGAAGTACGCGCTCAGGAAATGTTTCCTCATTATTTTGAAAAGTATAAAACGGACGGAGTTGAATTTACGCTCTACCTTGGAAGCTCATTAGTGAAGGGCAAAACTTTCGATTCGTTCTACCTCAAGAACTTTCATCTCTGGCAATTAATGACAATGGTGGAAATTCATCGTAAGATGGAGATCTTAAAACCAAAGCTTAAAAATAACCTGGATATCACCCAGCTGATACTTGTTCACGACCAACCAATTTCTATTCGCTTCCGCCCTGACGAAAAACAATTTGATGTAGACGGCGCGTATGACATCCGGTATGAAATTGTAAAGAAACGAATCGACAAAGCGTATGTAAAAAATACCGGGGAAAGACTCACCCAGCCCGGCAAGATCGCGATCGTTTATAACCAGGCCAAAGTGGAGGATGAATACAGACGCTATTTCCAATACCTCATCGGTAAGAAGCTGATTACGAATGATATTGAAGAGCTTGAGCTTGAAGAATTACCCGGTGCTATTGGCCTTCGTGCCCTGAGAATTCAAGTTGTAAGCGAAGCAAAGGAGGATGCCACCACGACCAAGCATGACCTATTAAAAGATATCGAGGAAGCCTTGCGTTTGCATTAGAATTATCCTGCTCGTTCGCTATCTTTATGCTTATGCTCCCCACGTAAATGAGAACGCTTGTCTTTGCCTCGCTATTTATCGCACTATTTTCTTGTAAGGAAATTACTTTTAAAGAACCCCAGCCCCGAGGAAAGAAAGCGCTAAAAGAGATTCCAAAGACACTGGTAGGCACATATCTCCTCAAAAATGAAAAGGATGGGGAGACAGACACTCTCTTCGTAAATTCAAAGGGCTACGTTATTGCCAGCGACAAAAAGGGAGGAGACTTGGGCGATAGTCTTGTTCTGAAAAAATTTCAAGGCTATTACTTTATTAATATCAATGAAAATCCTGAATGGCTTTTGCGGGTAATCAAGCAAGATAACAATGGCGATCTCGTGTACATGACCATGGAGGAGGACGAGGGCCTTTCATTTAAAGAATTCTTGATCAAGGTCTCGAAAGAAATAGAAGTCGACTCCGTCGAGATCAACGGTGAAAAACTTTACCAGATTGACCCATCTCCCAAACAACTAGTGCGGTTAATTGAAAAGGGCTATTTCAAAAAGACCGTGGAAATGACCAAGCTGAAGTAACAGAAGCGTGTCACGGTAAATTACTTTCTCCATCCTCAGACCTTACCTGAACGATGAACGGCGACGCTTGTTGATGCAATCTTATCGCCTTCCTTGCCAGAAAAAGTGAAACAGACAATGAAATCACTGCGCCTGTCCAGATTCCGGGAACGTAAGAGATGAACCAAAAGTAGTCGTACGATCCGTGAAACAGCGTTGGTATCAGTAACGCCGCAATACTCAAGTAGAGGCCTTTCCGATGGGTGAATTTCGCCTTGCCCAGGAAATATCCCATAAGGATTCCAAACGCAGCGTGCGCCGGGACAGCGGTAAACAATCTCAATATGCCGGTAGCGAACCCATATTGAAAAACATAAATGATGTTTTCAATGGTGGCGAAACCCATACTAACGATCACGGCATACACAATTCCGTCAAAAGGTTCATTAAAGTTCTTGTTGTTGTAAAGCACAAACCGGACAAAAACGAACTTGCTGAATTCCTCGATGAGGGCTACTTTAAAAAAAGCATTAAAGAATTGTTGAATAACGTCATCCTCCTTTGTTAGGATCAAAAGGTTAATTGGATAGCTTATAGACAGCGTAAGGACTGTGCTTATACAACCATAGATGAAACTGACAATGAGCAGGCTAAGTGGCTCGCGTTCGTGCTTGTCCTTCAAATAAATGTAAAGCATGATGGCGCACCCGGGGGCGAGGGCGAGGGCTAGCAAACTGAGGAAATGCATTTAGATAAATTGACGATTCAAGATAGATGGAATTCGCCAATATATCACCGCTATTCCATCGCACTTTCCACTTTGTCCATTTTTGCATCCGTATACTTTCCGGATGTTGCATAGACTATCTTCCCTTCGGGATCGAGCACAAAAAAATATGGGATGTCCTTTTTCTCAAAATCAAGGACGTCTTTGTAAGGCTTCAATTCCCCTTTGTAAAAAAGGACGTAAGGCAATAACTGCGGATCAATATTTTTTAATGCTTTTCTCTTCGCTGTACCGGTCGCGGCGGCATTAACCCCGGTGAACATCGGAACGAAGTAGACGTTGACATCGTAGCTAAAACCAGCTAATACCCCGCTAGTTTTTTGAATGAACTTTTCAAAAACAGGCTGAAACCAGGAGTT
>DASVBA010000861.1:0-4453 GCA_036376095.1 Chryseolinea sp. | reverse complement strand
TGGCGGGATACCTCCCCTGTTTCATGCGATCGGCAGGGAAGAATATTTTCTTATCGTAAATGAAAAATGGCAGCCAATAAATGAGGAGGTTCTTGCCATTATTGGAGATCAACTATCGATGTCCGGAAAGGAAATCGTGTGGAACGACTGGAGGATACTGAAAGTGAATACAAGTGACCTGGCAGCGATGGCTTCAACTAAGAAATTACAGGAGCAGCTAACGGCTTTCGAATCGGGAATGACGATTTGTGCCATTGGAACGTCATCGCCCGAGTAAGGCCGTGCAAGGTGTCGCGAAGGAAACTGAGAAGCTGTATTGGAGTGAGTAAGGCGCGACATGTTCGGACGCCCCTCTAACCCCCAGCCTGGGGTAAATGGTGATGAGGGTTAATAGCATTGGAGCGGTTTTTCCAACCATCGGCCAACTTAAAAACCTTCGATGGTATCTTGAACTGCGAAAAACAAATAATGCATAAACCAGTTGACTCAAAATAAGGAAATAAAAAAACTCTAACCATGAAAACTGTAATCATCACCGGCGCTTCAGGAAACCTGGGAAAAGCGTGCGTGGAAAAATTTGTTGCTGATGGATATAATGTAATTGCGACAGTAACGCCAGGAAAGACGCTGGGATTTGAAGTAAAGGGAAATGTGCAAACTTACGATGCCGATCTTTCCGACGAAAAAGCTGTCGAAGCTGTGATCGGTCAGATCATCGACAAGTACAAGAACATCGACGCGGCGTTACTGCTTGTTGGCGGTTATGCCCCAGGTGGGATCGGCGAAACGGACGGTGCAGTTCTGAAAAAAATGTTCTCCCTGAATTTCGAGACCGCTTATTTCGTTGCACGCCCACTCTTTCAACAAATGATCACGCAAGTGACGGGCGGACGTATAGTCTTTGTAGGAGCACGCCCCGCCTTGCGTCCCAAAGATGCCAACAAGTCGCTGGGTTACGCACTATCGAAGTCACTCATCTTTAAACTAGCTGAATCGTTGAATGCCGCGGGCTCCGACAAGAATGTGACTGCATCAGTGGTTGTTCCCAGTACCATTGACACCCCGGTTAACCGGCAGGCCATGCCAAACGCGGACTTCAATGCATGGGTGAAGGCGGAGGATATTGCCTCAGCCATGGCTCAACTGTGTTCAAGTGATACTGCTGCCTGGCGCGAAGCGATAGTCAAGATTTATAATCGCTCTTAGGGGGAAATAAGGGTATAGGGTATAGGGTATAAGGTATAGGTTTGTGGTGCTCATTCACTCCGAAGTGAATTCACGGGATTGGCTTGGGCGGCTCGAAAAGCCTGGTAACTGATTGTCAACGATACAATCATCAACACGAGAACGAGGCTTAGAACATAACTGAGAATATCAATGTTGGTTCGGTAAATAAAATTCGTCAACCATTGATTCATTAAGTAGTATGATATCGGAACCGCTATTGCAAAACCTACAATGATCAGTAAGGCAAAGTCACGGTATATCAAACCAAGAATATTGCTCACATTGGCGCCAAGTACTTTTCTAACGCCTATTTCTTTCACTTTGCGTTGCACAGTGAATAACACTAATCCGTAAACACCCAAACAGGAAATGAGAATCGCAGTCGCGGTAAAGGTTTGAATGATCGTACCGAAATTCCTGTAGTTGGCATATTGACTGGATAGTTGCTCTTCAAGGAATGAATACTCAAAAGCTTTCTCCGGAAAAATCCTGTTCCAATCCGCCTCGAGACGGTCGATCACCGCGTCAACGTCGGTGTTCTCAAATTTTATTGACAACGTGCTGAATTGATCCTGATCCAGTTCAAGAACAAGAGCAGACATCGCTATTGCCAGCGACGCAAAATTAAAATCCTTAACAACTCCTATCACCTTTCCTTTCTTCCCTTCTTTCTCTATCGTCTTTCCAATCGCCGACTCAGGAGTTCGCCAATTGAATTCCTTGATTGCAGTCTCATTAACGACGTAAGCCTCTGCTTCATCAGTCTGATACTCGCGACTGAAGGAACGACCTGCTACCAGCTCCATACCGTATGCCTTCAAGAAGTCGTAATCGACGGAAATATTAGCGATAAAAAGGTTGTCTTCCTGCGTAAATCCCTCGGGAATTGTACCACGATATGTCACCCCAAGGCCCGGCGGATTTGAAGACAGCGACGTGTTGGTAATACCGCTTTGCGCTTCAACACTATTTCGGAATGTTTGTAGCCTCGAACGGAACGTCGAATCCGTTTGACTAAATACCCCATTCAGGTTCTGGCTGTATAACGGTACGTTTATCACTTTTTCTTTCTCAAATCCCAGGGGTCGATTCTCAAGGAAGTCCAGCTGACGAACGATCAACAGCGAACCTGATAGCAACATGCAGGCGATCGTCAATTGGAATACCACCAATGCTTTGCGTAGAAATTGGTCGCCTCCGGGTGAAAGGCCGCTACCTTTCAGTGCGTGAACGGAGTCAAACTGAGTAATGAAATAGGCAGGATATCCTCCAGCCATCGCAGTTATAACAGCAAGCAGGGCAACAGAGCCTACGAGCAGTTTCGCATCAACAGCGTCGTTAAATGTCAGATTCTTGTTCGTAAGGAGATTCAAAAGTGGCAAGAGAAAATTAAACATCGCATAGGCGATGATCATTGACACGAGACAAAACAAAAAGCTCTCCGCCATGAATTGAAAGATCAACTGGTAACGCATGGATCCCAGGATCTTCCGGATCCCGATCTCCTTAATGCGTGTAAGCGACTGCGCAGTGCTCAGGTTTACATAATTAATGCAGGCGATAATCAAGGTAAGTATGCCGACGCCAATAAAGATATAGAGGTTTGACCAGCTATTTGTGGCAGACGGTTCAGCAAGTAAAGTGCTTCCCAGGTGAATGTCCAGTACTGGCATGAGCGTGAACACCTGACCAACAAGCAATTGTGGTCGCGCGTTCTTCTCTAAGAATGCTTTCATGTTGTTATCGACCTCCTTCGGGTCAGCGCCCGGCTTCATCAACACATAGGTAAAGGAATGGCTGATAACAAAATTAATGGCGAGATTCTCTTTTAGGATCTGAGCGGTCCGTGGTGTCTCAAGGTCAAACATATTGTCATACGGGACCACCATATTAAAGCGAATGTGCGAGTTCTCAGGAAAGTTTTTCACGACGCCAACAACCTTGAATTGGTTTTTGCCGGCGAAGGTGAGCGAATTCCCGATTGGATCTTCATCACCAAAATATTTCTGTGCCATCTCTTCATTGATGATCACTGTGAACTTGTCCCTCAGCAGATGTGCTGGATTGCCTCTCACAAACTCGAAAGTAAACATCTTCGCTATTGCCGAGTCGGCGAACATTATATCCGTTTCCTCAAAAGCCTCTTCGCTTTCAGGCCGCGTGATGCTAACATTCCGGACGTAGATCCTTCCGGCCTCCTCAATGCCGGGAAAGTATTCCTTTAACAAGGGTGCTATGGGCGGCGGAGTGGCCGCAAGGTGCATTCCATTCGGAGCGGCATAGCTGAACCGATAGAGACGATCTGCTTTTTCATGAAAGCGATCGTAGCCAAGTTCACTGCGAACATAAGTGATGATCAGCAGGGCAAGGGTCAACCCACAGGCCAGCCCGATGAAATTGATGACAGAATATGCTTTGTTCTTAATGATGTTCCGATAGGCAGTCTTAAAAAAGTTTTTCAGCATACTCTGTAAAAGTTTATCACCCGTTTTGAGTTATTCTCAAGAGCCTCTATACCATGACCGTCAGGATCGCGTACGTAAAACCCATTCCGATAGTTTCCATAATGTATTGGAGTGGAAATTAAACCTGAAGATAGGAAGGAAGTCCGTAGTTACTTTGTCCATGATGAATAGTTTTACACTATATGCCTTGCGCGAGCAACGTATCAAGACGTTCGTGCGAATCAACCACTCCTCGTTCCATTCCTGACATTATCATTCCATCCCGGTCAGCAACGGATTGAAACACGGATTGCCCGGTGACTTTTGTCCTGTTGCCCGGTAGCGCTTCAAATGTGGCAGTGTCCAATGACACATGCCCTGGCATTCCTTCAAACTCGAACGTCTGGATAACACGATCAGGTTTCTCAATTTGAT
Organism: Chryseolinea sp.; assembly: GCA_036376095.1. GTDB lineage: Bacteria > Bacteroidota > Bacteroidia > Cytophagales > Cyclobacteriaceae > Chryseolinea. The sequence continues at coordinate 347 of DASVBA010000861.1, read as the reverse complement.
GGATCACACCTCTGAACCCAAACTCATTTCCCTTTAAATCCGAGTGCGTATAACGGTAGGAACCTCCCGACTTTACTTCCATTTTGTCGATCCTCATCGAATAGTCTTTCGGCCCCAGCCATTTTACCAATAGCTTTGGATCCGTGAACGCTTTAAATACAAGTTCTCTGGGAGCGTCGAATTCGCGAATGATAAACAATTCCTGCTTGCCAGGTTCCGCGATTATGGTGGTCTTTTTCATGGCTATTTTCTTTTGATTGATATTATCCTTCTTTTGAGGTCTACTAAACAAGTGGTCCAGCTTATCAACAAGATGTTCCTACTCCTCACGCGTTGGTTCCAACCAA
>DASVBA010000857.1:0-3387 GCA_036376095.1 Chryseolinea sp. | reverse complement strand
GCCGTTCCTTATACTTCGACGCTTGCACTTACTAATGCAACACTGCCGTATGCGATCCGGTTGGCGAATCAAGGTTGGAAGAGAGCGTGTCAGGAAAGCATGGAGCTACGTAACGGACTAAATGTTATTAATGGTGAGGTTGTTTATAAGGCGGTCGCAGATGCGTTCTCGTTGCCTTATACCGATGTCAAGAAATTCCTTTGATCTGATACATCGCTGCCGAACGCTCATTCCGCATCATTCAAAGGACGGTAGAGTTCTAAGCAGTGCGGTCTTGTTTTCATTCCAATTCACTTCGCAACATATGTGCACCAGGCCATTCGTAACTGTAAGGTATTTACCTTTCAACGTATGGTTATAAACGGATGCCTGGCGCAACGTGCTTTGATTTATTTTCTGACCAGGAGATTTACATTCAACGATCATCCATGGCTGACCATTGCGATCGAATACAACGATGTCGGAGCGCTTCGATAGTTTATTAAACGTTAAACCTCCCTCGATCTTGATCAAGGACTTTGGATACTTCAACTCAGTAATGAGGTAATTAACAAAGTGCTGGCGAACCCATTCTTCCGGTGTAAGGACGAGGTATTTTTTCCGGATAACGTCCAGAATAAAAAATTTCCCTTCCTCTTTTTTTACTACACAATCGAACGACGGAAGATTGAGCTTCATCATTTTGCAAATAAACTACTTTTAGTTCATCCCTTTCACGTTGAACAAACCCCTTACGAATTCAACATTATCTGTTACTTTAGAGTATGAAGACCAAGCAAGACATTGCCGAAAACTGGCTTCCGCGATACACAGGAAAGCCACTCGACCAATTCGGTGACTACATCCTCCTCACCAACTTTGACAATTACGTAAATCTTTTTGCAAAATGGCACGAAGTACCGGTGCATGGCCTTGACCGGGCCATGCGTAGTGCAACCGCGGAGGGAATCACCATAATAAACTTCGGAATGGGAAGCCCCAACGCAGCGACGATCATGGACTGCCTCAGCGCTATCAAGCCAAAGGCTGCATTGTTCCTTGGAAAGTGTGGCGGCTTGAAGAGGAATGAAATAGGAGACCTGATATTGCCGATTGCAGCCATACGGGGTGAAGGAACCTCAAACGACTACTTTCCCCCCGAGGTACCGGCGCTGCCTTCATTTGCTCTCCAAAAAGCCATTTCGACCACGATCAGGGATAACAGCCAGGATTATTGGACCGGAACTGTTTACACTACCAACCGGCGAGTCTGGGAATGGGACGATGATTTCAAGGCCTACTTAAGAAAGATACGTGCCATGGCGATCGACATGGAGACAGCAACAATCTTCTCCACAGCATTTGCAAACAAGATTCCCACGGGAGCGCTACTATTGATCTCGGATCAACCAATGGTTCCCGAAGGTGTGAAAACAGAGCTCAGCGACATGGTTGTAACAAAACATTTTGTGGAGACGCACTTGAAGATTGGAATTGATTCGCTCAAGCAGCTAATTAATAACGGGATAACCGTGAAACACCTGCGGTATTGAGGTATAGGGTATAGGGTATAAAGGTATAGGGTATAAAGGTATAAGGTATAAGGTATAAGGTATAAGCAGGTAGGTCAGGCGGGTTTTCCTGGTGATGTTACGTCACTTGATCTGACACCGAGCAGCGTGATCACGCCGATAATAAAATAGATACCAAGGAATAGGGCGCTATTTCTCATGTCTCCTGTCAGGTGATTGACAAAACCAAACGAGAATGTTCCTATGACGATCGACAGGTTATACGTGACGTCGTAAAAACTAAAATATGATGTATGATCAACTGTGTCCTCCGGAATTAGTTTGGAGTAAGTAGCTCGTGACAAAGATTGGATGCCTCCCATAATTACCCCAACGACAAAAGCCAATGCATAGAATTGGTATTCGTTTGTGGTGAAGTATGCGCCGATACAAACCGCAATCCAGATAATGTTCATTGTTATCAATGAGAACCGGTTTCCTCTTAAATAAGATAGTCTGGCAAATAACCAGGCACCGGCAGATGCGACGAGCTGAATTAACAATATCGTCCCGATGAGCTTATCGCTTGCTAAATGCAGTACGTCGGTGCCAAAAAGCGCCGCGAGATACATGACCGTCTGGACTCCTGAGTTGTAGAAGAAATAGGCCACAAGGTAACGCTTGAGATCCGGGAGCTGGTCAAGACTTTTCCACACTTTTAAGATCTCTGTGTAACCGTTGGTCCATACGTTACCCGTCGGTTTTCTGTTATAAACGTTCTCCGGCAGGAGTCTGAATGGAATGAAAGAAAATCCGATCCACCACACGCCCACCAGCAAGAACGAAAATCTCGTTGCTGCCAGGCTTGCTTCGGCGTTTGTTCCGGAAAAACCGAAAGACGGTGCGTTGAGGATCAAGACAAGGCTTACGACCATAAGAAGGACGCTTCCATAGTACCCCATAGAATAACCTCTTGCGCTCGTAGTGTCATAACGGTCTTCCGTTACAATTTCAGGCAGGAATGCGTCATAAAACACCAGGCTTCCCGAATAGCCGATGCTTGCAAGAATTGAACAAAGGATTCCCCACCACAATAATGCAACGCCGTCAAAGAAATAAAGCCCAATACATGAGAGACTGCCCAGCCAGACGAAGAACTTCATGAAGGCCTTCTTCTTTCCCGTGTAGTCCGCTACGCCTGACAGCAACGGCAGCATTAGTGCAACAATCAAAAAGGAGCATGAAAGCGCGTAGGAATAAAGAACAGAATTCTGAATGGTTACACCGGCGAACACTACTTTGTCATTGCCATTCACTGTAGTAACTTCTTTGTAGTAAATGGGGAAAACTGCCGATGATATGACCAGTGCGTAAACAGAATTGGCCCAATCGTACATATACCATGCACGGACTGTCCTGGGGTTATTCAATTGCGAGGCTATGCTTATTCCATCCATAAACAAAAAAAAGCCCCGATTTGATCGGGGCGATTTCGAAGCTATTTTCCTTTAATTTTATTCTCGTTCGAGTTTTTGATTCGCTGAGTACAGAATCTTTCGGGCATTTGCTCGGCGGAGTTCTGTTTCAACATCCGCTACCAAACCCCGCTTGGCCTCATTATCTACCTTGAGGGAGATGGTAATAGCATCGCGATCCACTTCGTCCTGCTTTGATTTCTCTGTATTTACCCACTGAATGATACCCTTTGTTTCAATGAACACGTCATTGGCCTGTATTTTTGGTTCCACACCAAATTCCTCAGCTTTTTTGGGCGCCCCGATATAGAGGTAAGCTACCAAGGATTTCTTAACCAATTTCTTTAACTGAGTCGCCTGAGGCATGCGCTGCTCGACATTGATATTGGTCTCTCTCATCTTCGTAGTCACCATAAAGAAGA
>DASVBA010000847.1:0-8860 GCA_036376095.1 Chryseolinea sp. | reverse complement strand
ATACCCTATACCCTATACCCTATACCCTATACCTTATTCCCTACATCCCCCGCCACGCCGTCGCCACGCGTTTCATCTCTTCCACCGACGTTCCCTTCGTAAGACGGTTTACCTTCAAGCGTATGATCTTATTTCCTTTTCTTACCATTAAAAAGCAAAAGTTTGTTCCATCGCTGTGAAGCCACGCTTCGTCGCCAATGTCGGGTCGCGAGTGTCCGGGGTTATTGCTGTTGCTCACTACGATATCTTCAAACACCTTGTGAGCCGATTCAGCATTATCGTGTTGTTCATCGAGGTAATAAAGGTTGCTGTTAAGATCATCCTGCGTTGCCTTCCAAGAACACTTGTGCTGGACGACATTGTTTTCGCTCACGGTAGTACTTTCAGTCTGACGCGCTGGAAAGCCAAGGATCTTTTCAGCATCCGTTTTGGCGATACAGATTTCATCGGTAGGATTATTCGTTGTCCCCTGGAACGAGCCGCAAAAGAACAATCCGATCAGGAGTAGGGTCATCTTTACCATAGGATAGCGGAATTAAATCGAAATTTTTCCCTGTACAAAGTTAACGAGAATTCACGATGGGTAATGCACAACACAGGCTCCCGTTGTCACGAAGGAAGATGCTTTTGTCAAGAATTTGCAGGCCAATCCAGGCGAAACAAAATACAGTCCGAAAAATTATTTGGGGGTTCTTTTGGACACAAAAAGAGTTGGACGCCGTGGAAATTTCACAGACCCTTGTGCTGCCATTGATTGAATGGTCATTTTGAAAGGATTGATCGAAGCTTCCTACCATGGCACGTTTTTTAAGGATGCCAGGTAAACAGGTGTTGTTGTCCCGGGAGCACCCGAAAGTATGGAAGCCACCAAAATGTATGAAGCGCAACCTCTCGTCCTTCGGCATTGTTCGTGCCTTGCCGGAGCAAATGAAGCCTGGCTTATTGGGAAGATTCTCCATGTAAGTCCGGCAATCTTTCAGCTTCTTACCGATGAAGAGGATAGAAAGACAGCACAGATAATAATCGATCAGATCAAGATCGAGATTCACACGTATGACGATCTCTTAAAGAGGGATGCCAACTTCACACCTGGAATGCCGGTAGCGACGGTACGGGACATAATAATTTTTGCCGTTGTTGAAAATCAAGAACACCGTCTGTGATCGTCTAAAGGCAAGATCATGATCCGTCAAAGATACTTACGCTTCCAAACCTTATACCACCCCTTGTTCTTTGGGTAACTTCTGTTAGAGGTCACGTTGTTAAAGAACAAAGCAACCACTAACAGGATCATGATGCCTGACAGGATAGGGCTTACTACATATAAATATCCCAGGCCTTTGATCTTTTCACTCCCGATAATGGCAATGAGTGCAGTAGCTCCTCCCGGAGGATGCAAGGTCTTGGTGACCTGCATAACCACGATCGATATTGATACAGCCAAAGCCGCTGCAAGCCAGGGTATCGGCATAATATAATTGCATGTGACACCCAGGATTGCACATATTACGTGACCGCCGATTACATTCCTTGGTTGTGCAAGAGGACTGTTAATGACACCATAGATCAAAACAGAGGTAGCACCAAACGACCCGACAAGGAACAGATTATCAGACGCAGGAAGATAAAAGCTTTGTAAAACACCGATCAGGGCTATGCCTGCGAAAGAACCAAAGAAAGTCCAGAGGTGCTCATTAAAATCGATCAGCGTTTCCTTGTAGATCACAACACGTGCAACCCTGAATGTCCGTTTGATCCTCTTGCTCATATTAATTAAGGCGGCAAATGTACGCTAAATGAAATTACGAAAAGGCAACTGGCCGTAAGGGTTTTCCCTGATGGCCGTTAGTCGTTATTAGTTAATCGTTAATAGTTAATCGTTCAACGTTAGGCTGCATGCGGCAACATATGGGTGTGGTGTGGCGCGCGGGTCTGGTTTCAATAGTGAGTTGGCCATTAAACATTCGACACTTGGCTTCAAAATTCACGGATAATTTTCGCAAAGTCATCACACTACGTTTAATCCGTCCTGCGCAAGGCTTCCGACGGCGTGCGCTAAAGTTATATAGCGGTGGCGCAAGCTGTTGGGGCGTTGGCTCGGCTTCACCTGCCCACTTTCAAGCGACAACGGATAACGGATAACGATTAACGAACAACGTCTCGCTGCGGGTCAATCAACATCCTGCCGCCATCGATGTAAAAATTCCTGTAATGATCCTTTTTTTGCCTATGTTCAACGAATGTTCATAGTTATGTACCAGTGATAATGACTCATTATAACAGATTAATAGGAGCAGCGCTACTTTTAACGGCTGCTGCATGCGTTGAACCCTATCCGGCGCCGGACGTTGCGGATGACCTTAGCATCCTTGTTGTAGACGGGTTTGTCGATGGGTCCGATGGAGTTGCCACGGTACGGCTAACACATTCGACGAAATTGAATGAAGAAACCGGGTCACCCGCAGAAAAAGGGGCAACCGTAAGTATACGAACGGATACTGGGGACTCCTTTACATTGATTGAACAGGATTCCGGGAGATACACGGCAGAAGGCCTCGTCATTGACGCCAGTAAACGATATCAATTATACATCAGAACTAAAAGTGGTGTGGAGTATGCGTCAGATTACGTAACGGTAAAAGATACTCCGCCTATTGACAGCGTGACCTGGCGTCCCGAAGGAGACGGGGTTTCTATCATGGTCAATACTCATGATGTGACAGGCCAATCAAAATATTACCGGTGGGAGTATGTGGAAACCTGGGAGTACGAGGCGCCGTTCGTTTCGTTGTTAAAGGTCATGAATAAGGTAGCGTTGTACCGCGAGTCAGATGACTTTATCTATGTGTGTTATCGAACGATACCGTCGACGAAAATTTTTGTCGGTTCCACAGTGCGGCTTGAGGAAGATGTGATCCGTGACTTTCCCCTGACCTACCTTCCGCGTGAGTCGGGTAAGTTTTCCGTACTGTATAGTACGATGGTGAGCCAACGCGCGATTGATAGAGCCGAGTATGAGTTCTGGCAGGACTTGCAGCGGGTGACTGAAAGCCTCGGGGGACTTTTTGATTCGCAACCCTATGAAATTGTTGGCAATGTCCATCACGTCAGCGATCCGTCCACACCTGTTCTTGGCTATTTCAGTGCAGGCTTCGTACAGAAGCAACGGTTCTTTTTGGATTTTTTTGATCTACCCCCGGAGCTGCAAAAGCGGCCATACTCTGGTTGTCAATACGACACTATATGCGTTTTCAGAACACCCAGCACGCCGTTCAAATGCGCCAACGATGTACCCAACCTTCCTGACAATACCCCGCTGATTGCGCCAATATATTCGGGACCAAGTGTCATAGGCTATACGGCCTCCTCGCAATATTGCTCCGATTGTCGTCTGCAGGGTGGCGTTCTCACGAAGCCGGACTTTTGGCCGTGAGGGACCGGGGGGAAATAGGTATATGGTATAAGGTATAAGGTATAGGGTATAGGGCCGTTCTTATGGAAAGAAGTTTACAACGGCTGTCCTATACGCGTACACAAATCAGCTGCGGTAAAAAAAGTGTGGAGAATCTTCCACACGCAATTTACATTCGCGGTGTCTAATTGGAATCATTTCCCTTCCTCTGGGGTTTTTCCGGTGACACTGTAGTCCCGTTTTCTTTTTCATCTCGATAAATCCAACCTCTCAACGCTTTGGATCATGAAAAAAACTACCCTCCTCGCAGTCCTTTCTTTTGTCACCTTGTCCGTCTATTCTCAGGCTGGACTTACCAACGCAAATGGAATCGCTATTGCCTATGAGTCTCTCGGAAACGTCGATGATCCCGCAATAATCCTAATACCCGGCGCGGGCGCTTCTTTAGTCAGTTGGCCTCTTGAACTATGTCAGCGGCTAACACGAGGTGGTTTTCGAGTGATACGTTTTGACAACAGGGACACAGGAAGGTCCACCGCCCTTGATTCACTGGGACAGCCCGACTGGGCAGCGCTCGGCCCTTTTATGAAAACGTGCGATAAAGCGCCGCTGCCCTACACGATTGTGGACATGGCGAATGATGTGGTGGGATTAATGGACGGGTTGAACATTACCAAAGCACATATCGCGGGCGCGTCAATGGGTGGAACCATCGCTCAAATGATGGCGATAAATTTTCCGAATCGTGTGTCAACGCTTACCACCATTGCTGCTTCATCAGGAGATCCAAATCTGCCCGGTCCTACTCCTCTCGCCAGTCATACAATGAGTACACCTCCACCGACGTCGACAGATAACGAGACGTTAGTGAGGTATTTGCTTAATTATTACCGGTCCATGGGAAGCATTGATGCGGATGTTGTGCTTAGAGAACGCGCCACATCGCATATCGATCGGGGATGGAATCCCGCTGGCACTGAACGTCAGCTTGCAGCAATGAAAATTGCTGACAACTGCGACAGAAGAAAGGAACTTCAAAAAATTCAAGTACCCACAATTGTGATCCATGGTGACGTTGATCCATTGGTTTCCCCGGAAGCTGCGAATCAGATAGCCGGCGCCATCACGGGATCAGAACTCTACATGATTAACGGAATGGGTCACGACCTCTCCTCAAGGTTTATAGTTCCTATATCAAATCTGATCCTCAGGAACGCGAGGAAACAAGCCGCAAGTCAAACGATGAAATAAATGTGATAAGCGTTGTGAACATTTCTTTACACCGGCCTGAAAGTATTCAGGAAATAATTCCACGGCTACACGCCGGAATGCTGCGAATTTTATGATGTATGGTTTTTGCATTTTCAATACAGACGCGATTCCGGAATTGACGTAAGCTGTTTATTGGAAAAGGTAACGAGTCGCGACGATTATGTACTTCAACTTGAATAAATCGTTTTTTTATGCCTTCGCTATCAAAAGAGAAAAAATCCCTTGAAATTATCTCAAAAACGTTATTACACATGAATGAATCGTTAGCCGTGGCAGAAAGTGTAACAGCCGGCTTGATCCAGTCAAGATTGGCTCTTGGAAAAGATGCGACACTATATTTTCAGGGAGGCATAACCGCATACAATCTTGGTCAGAAAGTAAAACATCTCAATATAGACCCGATCCTTTGTGAACGGTCTAATTGTGTGTCTATGGCGGTAGCGAGGAAATGGCTTGTCATGTGACGCGTCTTTTTAATAGTAGCTGGGGTATCGCGATAACGGGTTACGCCGCACCGGTCCCGGCGTTAAACGTGAATGAGTGTTTTGCATTCTATTCGTTTGCGTACAAAGGACAATCAATATTCGAAGAACGTCTTGACACAAGGCTGAAGTCGGCGGCCGTGGTCCAGAGGCTGTTTACCGAAAAGGTCATCGAAAGCTTTGCTAATCACCTGACAAGTGAAAACACATCCTCCTCGAAGTAGCCCGCATTGAGTTGAAGAGTAGATCGGAGGCTACTGTTACACTGCTATTATTCACCGGTTTCGTCATCCGGAGCATCAACAGGCTTCGATTCGGGAGAGCCTTTTTGCCGGAGAAAAATTGAAAGGACAACGATCGACAACACGGCTATAAATTCACTTTGCCAATTTTGAAATGATTCATACCAGAACGTGTCTGACACAAGGTATTCATTCCAGGACTCAGTGGCTTCACCTTTAAGTCTTTGCTTTTCGTTGTAATTGATCAAGCTTCCACGGAGATGCAATACAAAACTGACAAGGAATAGAATTGCAAATGCTATCGACAGTGAATTTTTATAGATCGAAAGATAGATACCACCTTTTTTTACAGGCCAAGGCGCTTTCGCTCGTTTTGGGTTTGGTTCACGGTCTACTTCCTCTTTTTTATCGACCGCTTTGGATTCACTGGATCCAACTTGTCGCAAGAAGATGGTCAACAAAACGTACATCCCCATTTGCAGGAATTCACTTTCCCAATTTTCAAAGGTAGTCTGCAAGAAATGACCCGTTCGCAAATATTGAAATAACGTGACATCCTGTTGTGAGCCGAGTTCACGCAACTCGTCTTCATAAACGTTAATACCGGTCATGATCTGACCAACTATGCACAGCAGGAAGCAGAATATCAATACAATGGACAGACTATTCCTGTACAAAAATGACCTCTTCTTTTTCATTGTTCCCAAAGAAATCAAGCCGTCCGGTTAGGGTTCTTCAGCAGGCCTTCGCTTTTCTTTTTTCTGTACCGGTGTCGTGTTTTTCTTACGTTTCTCTCGCGGAGCAGCAGGTGTCTCATCTTGCGGAGCACTTGCATTTTGAGATGTTTGTTTCTGTTTTTTCTCCATATCGAATTTTCCTTTGCCTAATAAGTATGCAAAAACATTACCAGTCGGCAACAAACCAATGGGATGCTTTATTCGAGTGATACTGTTGATGAATTGCTCTCACGTGCATGCCAGGTGTGGTTGTAAGTCTACATTGCGCTCGGCATGGGAACGGTGGGCAATGGACAAATGAATATCTTTGCCAGGTTATGAGAGGCTTCATTTATTTCTGTTTGATGTTCGCCGGCCTTAATGCCGGGGCACAAACATTCAATTATGATGTCACCGTATCAAAAATAAAATCGTTGATCGGGGAACACTATATCGTCAGTGACAAGGTTAAATTGATATGCGATTCATTGGGCAGGATGAGCTACGCGGGCCTGAAGCCCCAGGATTTCGTCGAAAGGATGAACGAGCAATTACAAAGACACAGTTCAGACAAACACCTTCGTATTGAGTATAACCCAGAATACGTTCGTAAAACAAAAGTCGGCGTTGACGTTCGAGAGGATCAACATGTGAACGAACGTAAAACAAATTTTGGCTTCAATAAAACTGAGATACTCGAAGGCAACACTGGTCTTTTGAAGATTACCTATTTCGCGGATCCTGAGAATCTGGAATATTTAATTACCGGTGCATTTAACTTTCTAAAAAATACGGATCAACTGATTGTCGACGTGCGTGGAAATTCCGGCGGCAGCGGAGGAATGCTGCAAAAGTTGATTAGCGTATTCCTTGCTGACCGATCGACTTCCGTTCTCACGATTAAGTATAAACAGAACGTCGTTCAATTGAAGACCGACACTGAGCCGTTATCATCTTACAACAAGCCTGTATATGTCTTATGCGATGGAAAAACTTTCAGTGCCGGCGAGGGGTTTGTCATGATCCTGAAAAACAGAAAGAGAGCAACTGTGATCGGCGAAACTACAGCGGGTGCGGGAAACATTTCCGGGCCGTATGTGGTAGATGAAAATTTTATTATCACGATACCGGTTGGCATCATCACCGATGTTTTGACGGATAAGGGTTGGGAAGGAACAGGGGTCACACCAGATATAGAGGTTCCATCAAAGGATGCATTAACTAAAGCACTGGAAGTTATCGGAGCAAAACGGTGACACACCCTACAACAGCCCAGACCGATCTGGCGGGTTGCTTCAATTGTGGCATCCAATCTTGAATGGCCTGAGCGGCGTTAGAAAATGCGCGCGAAATAGCACAGATCAGGGTTCAGAAATTTGTTAACTCCGCCTTTTAAGGCGGTGAATAACGCGAATAGGGAATCCGGGCTTTAGCCCTGAATCGGGCCACCTACGAAACGATAGAACCTGCACAATATGTACTGCAACGTTAATTATTGCCTTCATACCATTGGTTGCCGTTAGCGGTGGGTTAATTTTTACTTCCGCACTGTGCTATTCTCTCACCATTTCTAACTCCGCCTTGAAGCACACTTTCAAAGAGCACGAGCCAGGCGTAACATCTAGCTTACCAGATCCAATTTGAAATACAACCACAAATCCATACTTTTCTCTTCAATAATATGCATATGAGATACCTCGTTTTACTGATCGCTTTATGCGGTATGTTTAATGCCGTTGGCCAAAAGACATCCCCCGAAAAAAAGGTTGCTGACTTCGACGCCTACGTTGCGCGTGTAATGCAAGAGTGGGATGTGCCGGGAATGGCAATCACTGTGGTGAAGGATGGAAAAGTTCTCTTCAAAAAAGGTTACGGCAGCCGTGAGCTCGGCAGGCCAGACGCTGTTGATACTCAGACTTTATTTTCCTGCGCATCTACTACCAAGGCCATGACCGCTACGGTGTTGGGCATGCTGGTAGACGAAGGTAAGCTGTCATGGGACGACCCCGCTACGAAATTTATCCCGGAACTGAGATTATATGAGCCCTATGTTACGAGGGAGCTTCGCGTCCGCGATCTGCTGATACATAATACCGGCCTTGCGGGTACAGATTACTTCTGGAGTGTGATGAATATCTCCATCGATGAGGTGATCAAAAGGCTTGTTCTTGTGGAGCCCGCGTATTCATTCAGAGCGGGATATGAATATCAGAATACAATGTACGTGTTGGCAGGATTGGTAACGGAACGGATAACAGGAAAGAAATGGGCAAGCGTAATGAATGAACGTCTTTTCAAACCCCTTGCCATGAATCATACGGTACCTGGCCGAGGTCTTAGCAACAGTAACAATATGACTAAGCCGCATTATGCCGTGAAAGGAGAACGAAAGGTGCTGGATTATATCAATGATTCAGAGATTGGCGCGGCTGGAGGGGTATGGTCAAATGTCGATGACATGTCAAAATGGATGATCGCGATGCTGGACAGCGGTAAGCACGCTGGTGGCAGGCTGGTTTCAAAGGGAACCTATGAAGAGTTGTTCAGACCACAGACCATTGTTCCATTGGGAGAGTATCCGACCTTTAGCATCCTGAAGCCTCAATGGATCACCTATGGGCTGGGATGGTTTCAACACGACTACAAAGGAAAAAAAGTGAACTTTCATACCGGAAGCCTGCCGGGTCTTACGGCAATCATTGGATTGATCCCTGAAGAAAAGATCGGTGTTTACAT
>DASVBA010000845.1:0-3521 GCA_036376095.1 Chryseolinea sp. | reverse complement strand
CGGCTCTTCTAGCGCGATGAAGATCGCGGCTGGCTTCATATATATTAAAAGTAGGATCGAGCGTAAAGTCAAGGGCAAGCAATTCATTCATCACTTTATTCCAATGATCGGAATACGGAGGAGCCGCCTGCTTCCAAAGTTTTCCAGCTTCCGAAAAACGGTGCTGCTCATTCTGATAGTTGTAGTCGAGACGAAAATTCTGAATGGTCTGTCCCGTGAAGAGGGCCTCGGGTAATCCGTACCAATGTTCCATGGACGTCAACCCTGCCCGTGCTGAACTTAGAACGTTCCAACGTCCTACATCCATTTGCGCGTGATGACAGGCCGATCGTAAACCCAGCTCCTTGTTTTTCTTCAACGCTGCTTCCATGATCGTCGGACTTGCTCCAAAGAATTTTATCCCATCAGCTCCTTTATTCTTGTTATCAACAACCCACGCTATTGCCTGCTCCGGTGTGCTGATTGGTTCTTTGCTCCCTTGGCCAAATCCGGTGTAGGCAAATATTCTTGGCGCTGTGATTTCATTGCGCGCGCTCTTTTTCTTGTGATCTAACACCCAGTCAAGTCCGTTACCCGCTGAAGGATCGCGAACAGTAGTGACACCGTGGCCCATCCACAGTTTAAACACATACTCTGCATTCGGCGCCTGACTACCGCCGATGTGGCCGTGCATATCCACAAAACCGGGCATCAGATACATGCCGTTGCAATCCAGTTCTTTACCACCTGCTTCGAGCTTGGGCCTTTTATCAGGAGGAATGGGTACCCCCGGGTAGCCAACGGTCTGAATAGACACAATTTTGTTTTGCTTTACGACAATGTCAGTGGGCCCGATCGGTGGTGCACCCGTGCCGTCAATGAGCATTACACCGCGTATTATCAATTGTGTATAGGGGCCCTCGCCTTCTTTAATGACGGGTGATGGCTTTATCTTCTCCTGGGCAAAACAACGGAGGGCCACTGCTACGAGTAAAACGGGGCAAATGAGTAATATCGGCTTCATGGTAAATCTCTTCTTCATGGTATATAGGGACTAGGAGGAAAGCTAGCAACTTTGATAATTCGAGGAGGATGAGGGGTTAAAATTCTTTAACACCGTCCTGTACTCCATATATATAGAACAGATAAACCTCGCCGACCTGCGGCTATAAGTAACCTCATGCCGTTGGCAGTTAAGTATTTCATTTCCAAGTCGCTATGGACCAGGATTCAGAATAAAAACCACCCTGGTAGCAGCTTCTCGAAATAATATTTGGTGATTCTACGATTTGAGAGAATGGGATCTGCCGAAAGGGATAATCATTCAAAATTTTTCAAACTATTCACGTTTTCGGTTCAAAAATGACCCCACCTACAACGATTCCGTTAATTTTTATTCCAATGAGGCTCATTTTTTACCCTATTATTAAAAAATTTGTATGATTTCGTTACACAACCAGTAAAAAATAACCTAAAAACTACACACTATGAAAAAATCAATTATCTATCTAGTCCTGCTAGTTGCGATAAGCATTCTGGCAGTGATCATGCCAGCCGTACCCGGGCAGATCGTGACTGAAGGCATTAATTCGGGGGATGTTGCGTGGATGCTATGCGCTTCTGCTCTTGTGTTGCTGATGACGCCCGGTCTCGCCTATTTCTACGGCGGAATGATCGACACTAAGAATATAATCTCGACGATGCTCCAGAGCTTCATCGCGATGGGCGTGATCAGCGTACTTTGGATCGTGGTAGGCTTTAGCCTCGCGTTTGGAGAGGACATGGGCGGTCTTATCGGAAACCCTGCGTCGTTCTTCATGTTCCAGAATGTCCTGGACGGCAAGCCATGGTCACTTGCTCCGACCATTCCATTAGTTCTCTTTGCATTCTTCCAGTTAAAATTCGCCATCATTACCCCAGCACTCATCACGGGTACTTTTGCTGAAAGAATTCGGTTCAAGGCATATATCCTGTTCCTCGTTCTCTTTTCACTTTGCATCTACGCGCCGCTAGCGCATTGGACATGGCATCCAGAAGGATTCCTGTTTAAGTGGGGCGTTCTGGACTTCGCCGGCGGTACTGTGGTTCACATGTCTGCAGGATTTGCAGCGTTGGCAGCGTCAATCTATTTGAGGAATAAATCTGAAAAGAAATCAACAATTGCTCCTGCTAACATTCCTTTCGTTCTCCTTGGAACCGGTTTACTTTGGTTCGGATGGTTTGGATTTAACGCCGGTAGCGCCGTAGGTGCTGGTGCATTGGCCGCTTCTGCGTTTGCAACAACTAATACAGCCGCTGCTGCAGCGGGACTAGCATGGATACTTTTCGATGCTGCACGTGGCAAGAAGCCTTCAGCGGTTGGATTCTGTATAGGATCCGTTGTAGGTCTCGTTGCTATCACACCTGCAGCTGGTTTTGTTACCATTCCTTCAAGCTTGTTCATCGGCACATTCGCATCTATCATCAGCAATGTTGTTGTACACTGGAAATCCAAAACGTCTTTGGAAGATACACTTGATGTGTTCCCTTGCCACGGTGTGGGTGGAGCAGTAGGTATGATCATGACTGCATTGTTAGCTAACGTTGCTGTGAACTCTGCCAACACGACCGGCAATGGTCTGTTCTTCGGCGAAACCGCGCTTTTCATTGTTCACCTCAAAGCGCTTGCAATTGTAGTTGCATTCACGTTCGCGGGCTCAATGTTACTTCTGAAAGTGGTTGATTTGATCTTCGGTCTGAGCGTTAGCGCTGAAGAAAAGAAAGCAGGATCGGATTACAGCCAGCACGGAGAGAACTTGTATCCGTCTGAGTTCAATGTTCTAAAGGAAGAAATTGCCTAAACTGATAGAAAGCCTGGAAAGATCTCTCCAGGCTTTTTTTCAAAAAACAAAATAACCAAACCCAAACCCAACACCTATGAAGAAGTTTACTCAACTAATCCCTAAACAAACCTGTACCTAACTACTAATGCTGCCTGTCAGATTTGCTTGATCTGAAGAAAAAAGGCAGTGGCAAGAAAAACTCTTGCTTAAATCACTAAAGCATCCCGGGAGGGAGTAGAGGTCCAACCCGGGATAACCTTAGTTCAATCATTAAACAGACTAAAAAACAATGAATTTAAATAAAATAAAAAACCTGCTGTCGATCGTGCTCCTTGCTGCATCAATAAGCGCTTTTGGTCAGGATTCGACAAAGACATTTACGCTTTCAGGATCTGTTGATGCCTATTTTCATACATCGTTTGGAACAGAAAATGTCGTTAGCGGATTTCAGCCTAACGCGCCGACTACCTCATTTGCTAACCTTAAGGGATTTGCATTGGGTATGGTGAACTTCATCGCAGCCTATCAGGGCGAAAAAGCCGGCTTTGTTGCCGACGTCGTATTTGGTCCACGGGGCTCTGATGCCGTATTCAATTCAGGCGGTTATGGAAACCTGAAAGGGGCAGGAAGCGGGCACATCGTAAATCAGCTTTTTGCTTACTATAAACTAGGCGATGCCGTGACGCTTAACATGGGTCAGTTCAACACGTTCGTAGGATA
>DASVBA010000839.1:0-5721 GCA_036376095.1 Chryseolinea sp. | reverse complement strand
GTAACTTTTGCTTACCCGTTGCAGAATCCGGCTGTTGACTCAAGAAGCCATCACAATTTTAATTGATTACATGGACTGCGTCGTTAACTGCTCCACTTATGCCAAAGGCCGCAAAGCAGCTTCGGTTGATATCGAGGACGTTGTCGACTTGTTAGAGCAACCGGAAACATTTGTCTGGATTGGACTTCAGGAACCCAGCGACAATATGCTGAAGCGGATTCAGACCGTGTTTGGTCTGCACGACCTTGCTATCGAAGATGCTCACCGCGCACACCAACGGCCTAAGATCGAAGCCTACGGGGATATCCTTTTTATTGTCCTGCGTACAGCCCAAATGAATGGTCAAATGATCGACCTTGGGGAGACGCACTTTTTCCTCGGTAAGAATTTCCTAATCACTATCCGGCACGGATCTTCGCTTTCATACATCGATGTTCGGGCGCGTTGCGAAAGCACTCCTCACCTGCTTCAAAAAGGACCGGCGTTCGCGTTGTATGCCGTAATGGACTTTATCGTCGATCAATACTTTCCCGTGATTGACGGATTAGAGGAACAGCTCGCCATACTAGAGGACAAGATCTTTGAAGAAACATCCAGGCGAGAGACTACCCAGCAGATTTATATACTCAAACGGAAATTGCTGGAAGTGAAACGCTCGGTCTCACCGCTCATCGACATCTGTAACAAGCTTATGCGCTTCGACCTTACGTTGGTTGATGAAGAGACTCGACCCTATTTCCGCGATGTCTATGACCACACTGTGCGTATCAATGAAATGGTTGACAATGCACGGGAACTTCTCTCTACTGCATTGGAAGCCAACCTATCGCTGGTATCCATCTCGCAAAACGACGTCTCCAAAAGATTCGCCGGCTGGGCGGCAATCATCGGTGTCCCAACCATGATTGCAGGTATTTACGGAATGAACTTTAAAGAGATGCCCGAACTGGAATGGTCGTACGGTTATCCGTTGGTCCTTGTCTCAATAGTTGGTACTTGTGGGTTGATGTTTTACTTTTTCAGACGGTCGGGCTGGTTGTAGCTTTTTTTCTTGCAATCCTTCATTCTAAGCTAAGCACGGTGGGTCACGGAAAAAATGTTAAAGACGTGCTCGCTAGTGTTCAAACAAGGTTTGCAGCATGGATGAACGTCATTTCAAGCTTAGGGAGGGAAAAAATGCATTTCTCGCAGAAATCGCAGATTGAAATGCACGCTGATCACGCAGTTACTTCGCCGAAAATCTGCTGCATTTTTGTTTCGCAGTACTACTCCAATGATCGGGTCGCATCTCAAAGGGGGTGCGTTCTTGCCTCCGTGGTTCTTAGTGTCCGTTGTGACCTGCATTGATCATCAAATTGTCGAAGGAGTTGCCGGATATACGAATCACATTGCTAAACGTTGCAGTTTAGGATATATTCAGGCAACGGTTATTGACGTGAAGCACTTTCGCTTAGCTACACTACTTCTCTTTGCACCGATCATTTGCTATCCGCAGGATAAGCGCAACGAAATGTTTACGCTGCGCCACGACCAAAACACGGAAACAATTTCAGTCTTCCGCGACGACATAAAGCTTGTATTGACTCAACATGTAAAGAAAGACATCCGGCCATATATTCATCCTATTGTGGCTCCCGATGGAAGAGGAATACTTACAGAATTCAGTCCTGACCACCATAAACATCAGACCGGACTTTATTGGGGACTGAAAAAAGTAAATGGGCGCGATTACTTCATGAATTGGAAGGGCGATTACTGGCGTCGTGTATCGGTACGAGCCTTACGGGAACAGGGGTCGATGGTACAATGGCAGTTGAGTTATGATCTGCTCGACGAATCGGGAAATGCCATCCTGACTGAAACACAAACATGGTCATTGCAAGACAGCAATGGAAAACTTCTGCTGGATGTTGAATGGCAAGGGGAAGCAAAAGCCGATGTAAAAATGGAAAAATTCTATGTCGGAGGATTGTTTCTTCGAATGCCGTGGCATCCGGGTATAGAGGGTGAGGTAATCAATGCAGAAGGAAAAAGAAATAGCGAGGCCGAGGGCCAGCGGTCAATATGGAACGACATTGGAATACACATCGACGGACGCGACGACAAGGCACACATCGCTATTTTTGACCATCCTGAAAATGACGACTCACCAGTCGCATGGCGGGTCGACAATGAGCTTGGTGTTGGCCCTTCGCGACAAATTGTGGGAGATTGGAGCATTCAAAAAGCAACGTCGGTGGTCTTCAGGTACAGATTGATAATTTACACCGGCGAGTTTGAGCCGGACAACCTCCACCGCTTGTGGAAAGAATACTCGAATGAGTGAGCCCCACCCCTATTTTGAAACGTTCGAAGTGTCAGGCAAATGAAATCTATGTTCCGATATTTACCTTTCTTCCTGTGTTTGATAAGTATCTCATGCGAGAAAAATACTCCTATAGGATCTTTAAAAAGCCAGGCTACCGATAAGTATGATAATTATACCGATTGGGCAATCTATCGCGGAGACAAAAGATCAAATCAATATTCAGAGTTAGCACAAATCAACGCCGCTAATGTAGCCACCCTGGTGCCGGTGTGGGAATATCACACGGGAGATCCCAATGGTCCATCCATGTACTCTAATCCAATCATCGTGGAAGGCCTGATGTATTTTACAACGCCAAGGTTAGACGCCATCGCCCTGAACGCAACTACAGGCGAGCAAGTATGGAAATTCGAATCTTCGCAATACAATGAAGGTAAAAAGATCTTTCGCGGTCGTAGCCGGGGTGTTACCTATTGGGAAGGCGCAGAAGGGAAACGGATTTTTCATTTCGTCAATGATAGAGTTTTTGGTCTTGATGCCAAAACCGGTGAATTGATCAAGTCATTTGGCCAGGGTGGTTTTATAGATCTCAAGCAGGATCTGGGGGTAGACCCGGCGATTGCGTCTATCGAGGTGACAACTCCAGGGATAGTGTACAAGAATTTCCTGATCGTGACTTCCCGGGTACCTGAGGAGTATAATTCCACACCCGGACACGTTCGGGCCTATGACGCAATTACCGGGGAATTCAAATGGATCTTCCATACCATACCTCAAAAAGGTGAATTCGGCTACGATACCTGGAATTTTGTTGAAGGAGAAATGTATGGAGGTGCTAATCCCTGGGGTGGATTCTCCGTCGACGAAAAAAGAGGCTGGGTCTTCTTTGCAACAGGATCGCCCGCAAATGATTTTTATGGCGGATACCGGAAAGGCACGAACCTTTTTGGCAATTGTGTTATCGCCCTGGATGCCACAACCGGAAAACGCCAATGGCACTATCAGACGGTACATCATGATATCTGGGACTATGACAACCCTGCGGCACCCATATTAGTGACAATACAATCCGGCGATTCCACCAGGGACGCCGTTGTGCAGCTGACAAAAATGGGGCTTACCTTCGTACTCGACCGCGATACCGGTCAACCATTGTTCCCGGTGCAAGAAATTGCAGTGCCACCGTCAACTATCCCAGGGGAGGAAGCATGGCCGACGCAGCCGTTTCCTCTAAAACCTCCTCCCCTTGTGCGATTATCACTGGACGAATCAGACCTTACTAATGTTACACCTGAATCACGGGCTTCTGCGTTGGAACAATTCAGAAAATATCAAACCGGATTTATCTATACACCTCCTTCTTTACAGGGGACAATAACCACCCCAAGTCACCAGGGTGGAGTTGAATGGGGCGGCGCTTCATACGACCCATCGTTGAATGTTCTTTACGTTAATGCAAATGAATCTCCATCAGTCAACACATTACGGATGTATTACGATAGGAAGAAAAGCGCAACACCTATAGAGCATGGAGCTTTGTTATATCAGAAGAATTGCACGTCGTGTCATGGACTCGAAAGACAGGGAAATCCACCCACCTATCCCGCGCTTATCAGCATGCAAAAAACAGACGATGAGATCGAAGCGATCATTCGGCAGGGAAAAGGAATAATGCCGTCGTTCCAACATTTTTCTGATAAGGATATAAACGCCCTTACGTCATTTTTGAGGAGTGATGTAAAAAACATTCAGGATAGTGTGACGAAGGACGCACGCGTAAGGTATTCTGTTGAGATACCCTTTTTTGTTGATCTGTATGGGGCACCAGCTATCTCGCCGCCGTGGGGTACATTGAACGCGATAGATCTTAGAAACGGGTCGATCTTGTGGAAAATTCCCCTGGGTGAATATCCGGAGATGGTTGCAAAAGGTATCCGGCAAACCGGAGCCAAGAACTTCGGCGGACCGGTAGCTACAGCCGGCAGTATACTTTTTATCGCCGCTACTCCTGACGAAAAGTTCCGGGCCTTCAGTACGCATTCAGGTGCGTTGTTATGGGAATATAAATTACCCGCTGGAGGTTACGCAACGCCCAGCATATACGTGATTGATGGAAAACAATACGTTGTAATCGCGGCGGGTGGAGGTGGAAAGAACGCAACAAAGTATGGAGACTCTATTATCGCGTTCGCGCTTCCGACCGAAGAGACTGATGCTACGATAGATGCGCTTCAAGGCAAGTGGATAGATCTGTTTGATGGTCGCACTTTGAATGGTTGGGTGCACCTGAATGGATCTCACGGATATACGGTTGAGGATGGCGCCATTGTTGGGCGCACCGTTGCCGGAAGTCGTAATTCATTTCTTTGCACGCAGCAAGAATTTGGAAACTTCGAGCTTGAGCTGGAAGCAATGATCGACAGTGTTACGAACTCCGGAATACAAATAAGGTCAAAAGTAAGGCCGTTCACCGTGGGCGAAGACTATGACCTTCGAGCCGGAAGAGTGAATGGTCCGCAGGTCGAATTGCAACGGAATCACCACGGAAAAGGAACTCCGACAACGGGTCTGATTTATGGCGAAGCGTTAGGAACAGGCTGGCTTTCATCGAAGGAAAAAATTCAAAACGGTCATCATTATTTGCATAACGACGGATGGAATAAAATCCGGATCGTTGCTAATGGTGCGCGTATTCAAACGTGGGTGAACGGACATCAGGTAGAGGATCTCGTGAATGAGGAAGTTTTTCGAACTCATTCACGCGGCTTTATCGGTCTTCAAATGCATGGAATGGAAAGTGGCGGATTATTTACGATGAGATGGAGGAAGATAAGGATAAAGCCTATTTAGTTAGAACGTATAGGGTATAGAGGTGTATATAGCGTATAGGTGATAAGATGGGGCGCATAGGCGATTTTTGATTCATCCATACAATCATTATTCTTTTTAGCAAAGTTGGTTACCTGACGTGGTTACAAAAAAATTTCTTACTGTATACATTGTGCGTTTTGATATAAACCTTACCTTAGTAAGAAGTACCCTAAAAAAGTCTCGATAATTGGCTTTAATCGCGGCGTGAGGGGTAAAACATAGTTTAAACCCTCATATCATGAAAACAACAAAACCTTCCGGAGGGAAGGCAGTACGCCTTTTGCTCCAACTTTTCCTGGTTGTCGTGCTTTTAGTTCTTGGTGTTTGGATCGGTTCGCGTCCAACAGCACAATCTTCTGTTACTCAATCGGAAGCTTCACTTAACAAAGTCATTAGGTAATTCTTTTTAAGAACAGCAAAAACATAACTCGCGGGCTGACAGGTGTTGGATATCAGAGATGGCGAGTTTTGGATGTTGTGATCTCTAATTGACGTCAAAAAATACCCTCTAAAAAGGCCAAAGATTTGGCTTTTTCTTACAT
>DASVBA010000828.1:0-9613 GCA_036376095.1 Chryseolinea sp. | reverse complement strand
TGGCTGACCCTACAACGATCACCGGTTGAATCGCGCACAAATCGTAGTGGGGCTTGTTGGTTCGATGTGACCTGCATCAGTCTCCAAAGCGGGGGACAGACTTATTTTTTCAAAATCGGGTACCGGGGAAAGCCGGTCACTACCCGTTTTAACAATCAGGTTTTTTTCTTCCTTCTGAAAAGACCGAAGTTGGTAGCGATACTCATTATTACCGCGGCCACGAAAAATATCCCCGTAAACCAATCTACCAGCGAGGCGGAAACATGAACATCAAACAATGTTTCGACCAGGAAATGAACATACGAGTTGTAAGGATTTGTGTAGCCGAGTTTTTCCCGCACCTGCCAATGCCAATCAGTGAGGAAACAATATCCGAATCCAAAAAAGAAACCCAGTACAAACCAGGAGAAAGCTGTTAACCCCAACGTTATGAGATTCCACTTTCGAAGAGGTCTGAATATCCAACCGAAAAGATTAAAAGGAATTAAGGCAATATGAAAAACAAAAAAGAAGACATCAAGAATGTGGTACATGCTGAACATAGGCACATCCGGTTCGGTCGGCAGCCAATGTAAGTATAATAGCCGTGATTATTGCCCATGTCACTCCTTTTCCCTTTTAATCTTCACTTTAGCTAGTGGTCCTACCAGGATGGGAACCTTTTCAATTTCAATATTTGCCGCCTCAAGCCCATACATTTCTTCAGTAGATAAACTTATCGATTTTATCCACCGGTATCCTGTTATGATAAACGATTCGAATGTGGAGATATCGCTGTCAGCCGAAGCCAATGACTGAAGAGATATGAACTTAAAATCCGACATCATGCTGTATTTATGTAACGAGGGGTAAGGACTGATGAGATCAATTTCTCCGTTATCGGCCATCTCATGTATGATCTTATTGAACAGCGTGTTGATCCTGTGCGGAGTCTTAAATCCAAGGCGTATGCTAATGAAGAAAGCACGTTTGGGAATGATGATATCCACTTTGTACTTGCTTGTAAACGGATTGTCAACGGTTTCCACATGAACGAACCAATAGACGTCGGCACGTTTGGGCCTTTTCTTGAATATGGAATAGATGATGTTTGAATCGATGTATCTTCTGCTGTCAGCGACAGAAAGATAAACAAGGTTGGTGGCTTCCTTTGGGATGGTAAGATCCGACTGAAGATCCTTTAGCATCGTTTCATAATGCCGGAGGTCAACAAACTCCGTATGCCGTTGTCTGAGACTTCGGGCTTTAAGCAATATGAACATCAAAAAGAATAAAATAGCTGCTATGAGGAACGTGAACCACCCGCCATGTTCAAACTTATGGAGGTTGGAAGCAAGAAACATACCCTCCAGCGTAAAGAAGACCGTGGCCAGTAACAGGGAACGGTAGGTTGATTTCTTAGCAGTGGCAAAGTAATAAACAAGCAATGACGTTGTCATAAGCATGTTCACGGTAATAGCCAGCCCGTATGCGCCTTCCATCGCTGAGGACTCCTTAAAAATGCCAACTACCATAATACTTCCAGACATCAGGATCCAGTTCATGGCAGGTATATACATTTGGCCCTTCGATTCGCTGGGGTACCGTACCAGGGAAGCGGGCCAAAGCTTGAGCTTCATCGCTTCGTTGATCAGCGAGAACGTTCCGGAAATTAAAGCCTGGCTTGCAATGATTGTGGCCAGGGTGGCAATGACGATTCCTATTATCAGAAAGTATTCGGGCATGATGGCATAAAAGGGAATCCGTTCGCCAAGGTGTGTGCCTTCCTGACTTAAGAGCCAGGCACCCTGGCCGAAATAGTTCAGCAACAAACAGACTTTAATAAACATCCAGCTTACTCTCACGTTGTCCTTCCCACAATGCCCAAGATCAGAGTACAGTGCCTCTGCCCCGGTTGTGCAAAGAAAGACAGCGCTTAACAACAAGAAACCGTGTGGATAATGGACTATCAGCTCGTAGCCATATGCCGGATTGAGAGCTTTTAGCACGGAGGGATTTTGAATGAGCGCTGCGAATCCGAGCACGGCGAGCATAAGAAACCAGATGGTCATGATCGGTCCAAATGTTCTTCCCACGACTGCGGTACCGAACTGCTGAAAAATAAAAAGACAAAGTAGTATCACGATTACAATCGTGGTCGTTGGAATTTCCGGATAGACCAGCCGTAGACCTTCCACTGCCGAAGAAACACTGATCGCCGGTGTAATAAAACCGTCCGCTACAAGCGTACAACATCCAACGATGGCAGGGTAGATCACCCAACCTGCCTTGTATCTTCTCACGAGCGCATAAAGTGCAAAAATTCCTCCCTCGCCGCGGTTGTCCGCATTTAGCGCGAGATAGATATATTTAATGGTTGTAATTAATGTAAGTGTCCAGAAAACACAGGATAGTCCGCCCAGAATTAAATCCTCGGTGATTTGCCGATCGCCGACGATGAATTTCATAGTGTAGATGGGAGACGTGCCTATGTCTCCATAGATAATTCCAAGAGCTACTAATACTCCGGCTAATGAAAGCTTTTGAAGCTTGCTACTTTCCATATTATGATTCACTGCGACGAACTCCCTCTAAACCTATAGCCGATTCCTGATTCAGTCAGAATATAGCTTGGGCGGTTCGGGTCCGTCTCAATCTTTTTTCTTAGTTGTGCGATAAATACTTTTAAGTTTTGGGATTCCTCTTCATGCGAAGGACCCCATATTTTGTTCAGCAGGTATTGATGGGTCAGGACCTTTCCGTCGTTTTGTGCCAGTAATGATAAGAGAGCATATTCAGTTGCATTGAGCTTTAGCGGGGCATTGTCTTTCATTACTATTCGGTTCGCAAAGTCAATCGTCAGGTTGTTGAAATTAACCCTGGGTCTGTTCGGTTCGCTGACGGCTTTTTTTAAGGCCGATTTGATACGCGCAAGCAGTTCATCTGTTCTGAATGGTTTCACGAGGTAGTCATTGGCTCCATTGTCAAGGGCATTTATGATGTTTTGTTCGTCTCTTAGAACCGAGATAACTATAACGGGGTTACTGAACCATTCCCGGAGATGTTTCAATACTTCGTGTCCGCTCACGTCGGGCAAACCCAGATCAAGTAACACCAGATCCGGCGGCACAGCTGACACCATTTTTACACCGTCTTTACCGGTTGCAGCTTCGTTCACCTCATAACCACTTGAGTGCAGAGTAATCGTTAACATCTTTCGGATTTGTGCTTCGTCGTCGATAATAAGAATAGACTGACTTCTCATTATTGGTTTCGTTGACTTGATGTGCGCGTGGTGGTAACAAGTTGGAATGCGTATGTTTTCATCGCATTTTTTGATGGGTCAAAGCTAGATGTTCGATTATAAATATTTTATAAAGATTAATGGCCAGGCATAAGGATTTTATAAAGATGGTCATGTTACGCTATAGGACACGGTCGTATCCAGGACTCGCTTACTGATTTGACTGCGTTGTCAATTTCTTATCCGTCGTGTCGTGGGTATGGAAAAATAGCCAGTAGAATTGGGAAGTGAGTTGTGGGGTTGCATACGGACTGCAAGAGAATAAGATCAGGCCTGGTCGAGTTTCAGCTGAAGGTGAAAGCTGACCATAAGAGATTCGTTGACCTTGATTGCGCCCAGCATTCTTGTTGGAGGTATTAAATTAAAGTCAGAAAAATTGAAGGCCCGGGTTCCGGCTAAATGAATGATGCCTGCAGGGGTTGCATTGATGGTGCAATTGACTTCGAATAACTTAGTAACGCCGGCAAGTGATATCTTAAGAATGCCCTTGAATCGGTCGGGTGCTGCAGCGTAGACTGGCATTCGTTCGAATGAGATAAAATCGATTACAATAGAAGGATACTCCTTTGAATTAATGGCTTTGCGAAAATCTGCCGTCATCGGCGCCATTCCACAGTCACAACTGGAAGCATCCAGTTCCACTGCTCCTTTGACGAAAACAGGCCGGATATTACGTCCTCCTTCATGCAGGACCAGCGTGTCGCTTCCTGAATATCGTATGATAGCGCATTCGTAACTATTGATATTAGTCGTGCCTTCAATGCTAATGGTACTTGAAGGTTGAACGATCAGGCGATGGACAAGTGTCTGTGATTTGACATGCTGAGTCATCAAAATAATTGCCAACACAAACAATATCGCTTTCATGATTTTTGCTGATTAGGTCCTCACGAACAAAAATTTCAGCCGGTCAGGGACCGGCTGAAATCATTAGTATTTATCTGCTTAGAATCCAATGGCTCCTTGGATAACAAAGCCGTCGAACTTACCACCGCTTAGGATGTGTTCTTCGGGATATCCCTTGTAATTCTGGGTCACGTATTCAGCCTTGAACATGACGTTCTTTGTAATGTACCATCCGGCTGCGAATGATGTACGGTCAACAGAAACGTCATCTCTTACCCCTTGATTAATGTTTGGTGCCGTTGTGCTTTGACCAAGAGATAGCGTGCCATCGATCTTGTTATACTTTGCACCGATGTAAAACTTCTCACGTTGTCCAAACCGGTAGACAATGTCAGCTTCATATTGGTTGAACTGACGTTCTTCAAGCTTGGTCAGATCGCTAGCAGCGTTTTGAATCTCACCATTCTCAACCTGACTGTTTCCTTTTCCGACTTCATAGGTTCCGAAAAATTCGATTCCTGCAAACTTGACAAACGGGTTGATCATGAAAGAAGTGACGTTATCCTTGAATCCAGGATTTATCCGTCCGGAGAATGCATTTGCGGTCACTGTTGCATTGTAAGGTTCCATTACAAACTGGTAGTTTGAGCCAGTCCGGTCGCCACCGTAAATGGTGTTGCTGATGGAAGATTTGGTGCTGTAGACTGAACCGGTCAGGCGAAAGCGTAGTTTTTCACCGTAGACCTTGTCATATCCAAGTTTTCCATAAAAAGAGGGCTTGCGGTCATTTGGTTTCGTCACACTGCCTTGAATCTCACCATCGGTTATACCAACCATGGCGATTACGCCGGATTTCTGCCAATACAATTCGCCGCCAATCTCAGTGTTGAATGCATCCATTAGGTTGTTTTCAATGAACGGATTGTACATCGTGTTACCACCGTCGTTTCTGCGGAAGTGCGCGTCACCATAGTTGATTTCCATATGACCCACTTTCAATGTGAGGTTCTGCCAAAGTTTGTCCATAAACTCGCTGTTGAGAAAACCGACTTTGTCGATTTGAAAATATCCGCCCTTTACCCAAAATTCATTGTGGTGGTGAGAAGACATGTAAGATACCAGGCTGACTCGCACGCCGTCTGCCAGTTGAACATCGAGGTTTAGATTTGCCTGCGCTAATGGGAAACCTCCTGCAATATCGTACAGCTGGTTGCCGTTCATGTACACTTTATTGTCGGCAGTTAAGTAGCCACCATATATAGTAGGATGCTGGGTTATTCCTTCGACGGCTGCACCGGTTGATACGTTTACGAAGCTTCCGGATCCAGGCGCTGTTTCAATTAAAGCTGGCATTCCCGTTCCGGTAAGAAGTGCTTTGGCATTGTTACTGTGATCGAGCATCTGGAAGCCTTGTGAAAAGCTCGCCCCGATGCGGACCTTGAGACCATTGAATCCTACTGTGTCATTTTTTGAAGGTTCAAATACATTGACGCCACGTTGGTCATAGTATCTGAAATATTGAAGAGCTGGTTGCTGGGCATAACCCATGAAGTTTGCGAATAGAATGCCTAAGAACATTGCCAGGATTCCATTCAGGTGATACTTGTTTTTCATATGATTGAAAAGTTTTGACATTGATTGGTATTTTTAGAGTTTAGTTTAAAGTTATTGGCTGAGCTTTTTTAAGCGCGAGAACAACGTCGAATGAAACAGTGATCTCATTTCCAGTGGTGACTGACCCGAACATGAATGAAGGGGGTTCAACGTTGTAGTCTCTCATCGCCAGCTTTTTCGATCCTTTGCATTGGATTGATCCGTCGGGCAAGATTGTGTAGGTAGCGTCCACATCAATTTGTTTGGTTGTGCCTGCAATAGTTAGGGTTCCGAGGCATTGAATGGTCTTGCCATCAATCTTACCAGACTTAAGTTGAAAAGTGATTTGTTTGTTCTTATCTGTTTTCAAAGCGGCATATGCGTTTTTATCCATGCCCGACTTACCGCTTTTGAGGCTTTCGGCGGGAACTGAAACCAGCAAAGAGGTTAGCTGCAGCGGGTCTCCCTGAGGACTGGTTTCTAAAACTGCATCACAAGTTGTGCTCGCTGATGTCATTGTCCATTCGTGGATTGTTGAAGTACCTGAAATGGAAATTCGAGATGTGCTTTGCATGTAACGACTCTGACCGTAGCCGGTCAAAGAGATCAGAACGAGGGTTGCAAGTAAGCTAACCGTTGTTCGTCTATGTGTATTCAAGTTCATAACCTTTGGTTTGGTTGGTGTTTGTGATACAATGATACATGAGGATTTTGCCCCCCGTTATGACAATTGCCCATTCGGGAAAGTGAGTTTTGTCATATCTACATGCGACTTAGGTCAGTTTGTGCAGAAGGCTGGAATGATGCCGATTAACGGCTATTGGGTCAATGGTTAAAAAAAAAGACCCTGTCAATGGACAGGGTCATCTATTAAAAATCAAAAACCTGACTTAGTGCCAGAACACCAGGATCGGGTAATCCGCGATCCGGCTAATCCTCTTATCTACATTTTCCCTGAATAGTTTCTCAAACAATGTATGATGGTGATACGAAAGAGCAAGGATATCGGCCCCGGTCTCCTTAATATGTTGATCAACCGAAGACACTTTATCATCAGAGTACATCGGTTCGAAATTCCAGTTGAATTCCCGTTGTTCTTTCACACCTAATATTTCGCCAAGCAATTCGATTTTGCGTTCTGCCTCTTTTGTTCCTTCAGCTTTGACTTGCACCGACTCCACTGATGCATTGATTGGCGACGCCAGTCTCTCCAATTGACCGATTAAAAATTCAGGATTCGTTTCGGGATCATAGGCGTACACCATTTTTTTAGGAATTTGAAGTTCGTAACCGAGAGGTATCATAAGCACCGGGCATCGGGTTAGCCCTAACACGTGATGGGTGTTTACTCCAAATACATGCTGATAAAGATTATCCGCACCGTTTGTTCCCATGACAATCAAATCGTAGTCAGTAGACATCGATCCTACCTCTATTTCAATGGAGTCGGTAGTCGGATCGATGGCATAATTGCATTCAATTCCGAACCTCTCGCTCAGACGTTCTGCCTCTAACTTAAGGAGGCGTCTGATCCCTTTGGTGCTCTCGTTCGGATCTTCATACAGTTGTGGTTCGTCGGGCCAAACAGATGGCTCATCGTAGAAAATTGTCAGACGGGCACCCAGAGCAGCCGCCAGCATGCCAGCATAGTTCAGTCCGATTCTTCCTGTTCTGGTAAAATCAAAAGGACAATTGATCCGTTCGATTTTGCGGTTGAAATAAGTTGTCATAATGGAATATTTTTTTGTTTTTGGCTAATAGTCATCGCATTACGAACCTACCATGATCACTATTTATTCAAATGGACTCCAGTCAGTCAAAAGAATGATTTTTGTCAGTATGGTCGTTGTGAAGACCTGAAAGATCCGGCCTATTATCAAGGAAAATAAAGCCTGATAAGAAGATAGTTGCTTCCCGCCTGCATTGCTACATGTAAGCAAAAGGCAATGGGATTCGCTTTACTTAGGCTGGTTAGTAGACGTCTGGCTTGACATCAAGGCATCTGCTGATTCACGGTCTTCCCGGTATTTATGTGTTCCGACCAACCTTATTGAACCTGAAATAGAAATAGGCTGCCAGAATTACATCTGCCGTTATACAAAATATATCGTATCCCTTCGGAGCGACTGAGCTAACGTGTGGAAACGCAAGATCCAAAACTCCATGAAGTAAAAGTCCTAACACGATGAGGTTGACGTTCCTTGTTTGTCCGTAATAAGCTAATGCAATAAATGGGATAGCCACCACTTAAACAATAATTAACGAATGCAGGTCAGTCCAGGCAAAACCAACATATATGAATGCGATGGCTACCAAAGTCAGGGCAGCAAAGAGCCGCTTATCGACTGAACGAAAGCTTTCCAAAAAAGCAACTATTGCTGTACACACGGCAATTCCGACAATAACATCTTTCATTTTGAGTTGATCTTTTTTTTGAGTTTGGTACCCGGTTGCTTCAAAGCGTTTTTCGAGTCCTGTGAGGTAGAAGAATTACCAGGGTAAGAAGTGGCTGGGTGCATAACACCATTAGAAATTTGTTACGAATATTCAACCAAAAAGGGAAAATATATTTAGGGGGTAATCACGGATAATCCTTATTTGCAAAGTGAGAAAGCTGATCCCTGGGAGTTAATATATGACCCTATCATTTCAACACATGTCGATGATACTAATATCTTGAAAGATTTCAAAATCATTTTTTAAATGCAGCTTTCATCTCTATATTGTCATTAAGCTTTGTACTATGAGAAGGAGCCTTTTTTTTAATTGTGTTTTGGTTACGTTTTTGGCGATCATTTGTTCATCCGTTTGGGTTAAGGCAAGTGAACAACGTGATGTTGCCCCGCAGATAAAAGATAGACCGTCGTTGATTTATGCCAAGCCCGCCGCTTTCCCGGCAAGTAATACAAACGATCCTCGTTCGGCGGAAATCAGATTGAAGGTGCCGCTCGTCCACGCCGAAATGTCTTTCTGTGTAAGAGTCAATCATATCCTTTTTTGCCTTTTCGAGATGGCAAATCAGGAAACGGCTTCCGAAGGCGGCCGACCCCCGGTTGACATTGCGCTAAACAGATTTTTTCTCACGTTATTCAATTCTATCATTTCCCCTAACGCGCCCTGAATCACACCTTGCGCTTTTCATTCGTCGAATGTCATTCCAATTGGTGGTGATCTGATATTCGTTCGATCAACTCTAAAATCATTCGGCTACATCTGATAAAAAATGACCACCATCAGAGTGTTTAAAAAATATTAATAGACCATGGAGCTTATTATAGTAATTATTTTTGTGATCGGCTATGTGCTTATTGCATTAGAGCATCCAATTAGAATCAATAAAACCGCCACAGCCCTACTTACAGGAGTTTTATGCTGGACTTTGTTTGTCGTATCCGATCCTTCCTCGTCTCTGCTTCAAAGTGAACATTATAATAGTTTTGTGAAGGACCTTGCATCGGATAAGCAGGGTGGAATTGCCTTGAGTCCTTCTCAACTTCATACCGAATACGTAGTCGAATCGCTGGGTCATCATTTAAATGAAATTGCCCAGATTCTTTTTTTTCTGATGGGGGCGATGACGATTGTCGAGCTAGTCGACGCTCACCATGGCTTTAGAATTATTACCGACAGAATTACAACAAAAAACTCCAAGAAACTTTTGTGGATTGTATGCTGGGTTACATTCTTCCTGTCAGCGGTGTTGGATAATCTGACAACCACCATTGTAATGGTATCACTGATTCGTAAGCTCATTCCGGATAAACAGATGAGATTGTTTTTTGCCGGAATGGTCATTATTGCCGCGAACGCCGGAGGGGCGTGGTCGCCCATCGGTGATGTGACAACCACCATGCTATGGATAGGTGGACAAATTTCATCTCTTGGAATTAT
>DASVBA010000826.1:0-3960 GCA_036376095.1 Chryseolinea sp. | reverse complement strand
CAAAGCAAAGGATACAAAACTCACAATCCCCCGTGGCCATTCAAAGATGCTGCCCCGGATGTTTTACGGAAGCGACAACCCAATGATATTGAACTGGCAACCCTCACGCTGAAGGAAGTAATCGACAGTTATGTCAATTTTATCAAGTCCCTTCCTGAAAAGCCGATTGTTATCGGACATTCCTTAGGTGGCTGTATCACGCAGGTAATTGTAAACCGTGACCTGGCTACGGCAGGTGTGGCAATCCACTCAATCCCACCACAGGGTGTTTTTCCCTATGAATTTTCATTTCTGAAGGCCGGCTGGAAAGTACTTGGCTTATTCACCTCTCTTAAGAAGACCTATCTGATGTCGTTCAAGGACTGGCAATACGCTTTTGTTAATGGCATGCCACTGGCAGAACAAAAGGAAGCCTATGAAAAAAATATAATTCCGGAATCAAAGACCGTTGCACGAGGGGGACTTACCAGTGCTGCCGCCGTGGATTTCAAGAAACCACATCCTCCCCTACTGCTCACGTCCGGAAGTGAAGACACGATTACCCCGGCTCATCTCAATTTCAGAAATTACAAAGCATACGCAAAGAACGGTTCGGTGCTGGACTACAAGGAGTTTCCCGGAAGGAATCATTATGTGCTCGGTCAATCCACATGGAAAGAGGATGCCGATTACATCCTCGAATGGTTATCAAAAAATTGAATGCTTTGATGGATCACCAGTAATCGATGTCGCGAAGCCACTTGAGCAGCGTCTCATTGAACATTGTGGACTCCTCGTATTGGGGACAATGCGCACTCTGCTCAAAGATTTTTTCCCTGATATTATGAAATAAAGGTTTGGCGTTGTTCCACAGTTCCGGGGGACCCGTAAGATAGTCGTATCTACCCAGCATAAGTAAAGTCGGAGTATTAAACCTATCTAGCCCGCTTGTGATATCGATATCTCTAAATATAACACCCCACACATGATCAAACATCTGCATGTTTGTGGTCAGCCCATCCCAGAGGTACGTAGCGTCAAATGAAGGGTCGTACCACCCTTGCGCGCCGGCACAAAGACAATAGTGAACAAATCTCTTTTCCGGTTCAGATTGAATTTTATCGGCGAGCGGTTTCATTCCCGACTCAAAGAATTTCTTCCTTTCGGGAGATGCCGTCGCTTCAAAATATTCCCAGCTCGCCTTTCGCCGCTCATCGCTGTTACTTGGTCCGCAACCGGTGAGGACAACACCTTTCACATATTGAGGATATTTTTTCGCGTATTCGATCGCCATGAAGGCGTGGCCTGAGTGTCCAACAATTACAAACTCACTTAAGCCAAACACCACCCTGGCTCTTTCAATGTCCGAAAGCAAAACTGCCAGATCAAAAGCAGAATTTTCGAAAGTGCCGGCTGGTGCAATCCCAAATCCCCGGTGGTCTACGAAGAACCACCTATGTGATTTTCTCAATTCGGGGGAGAAAACGCGGTGATCGTACAGGGAACTCCCGATAACAAGTATAGGTTTTCCGCGTCCTTCGATGATGTAGTTTAATGTAAATCCTTCGGATTCAATTGTTCCAAATTTACGTGAAGCATCCATTTTTGTCATGGGTCCTGAAATCAATGATAGCTTAAAACAATTTAGAATGAGTTACCAGGTTGAGGTTATGAACATCTGAAGTCATTCTGCATGTCGTCCGGTAATACGACGGCGTTACGCCTGAGAACTTCCTGAACACTACGTTAAATGTTGTCTTCGAGTTAAAACCAGCATCTGACGCGACGCGCAGGATTGTATAGCGGTCATACCAGGGGTTCGTCAACAGCAGCTTTGCTTCCTCGACGCGATATTTGTTAACCAGGTCGTAGAAATTTGCACCAAGCACTTCATTTATTGCCTTGGATACAATGTACGAAGGCATATTTAACCGGTCGCTGAGCTCTCTCAACGTCAGCGTTGGATTTTTATACAGCTTGTATTCACCAATAATGGCCTTTACGTTCACTGCGACCTCTTGAAGTCTGATGGCCTGACATGCGTTGTTGCCCGTTACCGTAACGGCCGGCTCGCGGACTGACTGGCCTCCGGGAGGATTTTTAACGCCCGAAGTCCTCCTGGTTTTAAAGCACGCCAGGGTTTTCTTGAGCCCCTTGAGGACTATAATGGATAGCTGCTTCATTTATTTAGGTCGATGTATACATTTTATCTAAACGAATTAAACATTTGATTAAAATATACGATTAAGTCAGTAAAATAGTTTGTAGATTTGTTCTAATTCTAAAAAAAATAAGATGGCGAAGAAAAATAAGATTATCGAGGATGTATCCACGGAACAAAAAATAAGAACGGCGGCCAGCACGGTGTTTACAAGAAAAGGGTATGCTGCGACGCGAACGAGAGACATAGCAGAAGAAGCAGGAATCAATCTTGCGCTACTCAACTATTATTTCAGGAGCAAGGAAAAACTGTTTGAGCTCATAATGATGGAAAAACTCTCCAGCTTCTTTGGCACTATTGTTCCTGTGTTAAACGACACGGGTCTGTCCCTGGACGAAAAGATCATTTCCGTAAGCGAACGTTACGCCAATATGCTTATGGAGCACCCGGATCTGCCGCTCTTTATATTAGGAGAGGTCAGGACCAACCCGGAAACATTTGCTAACAAACTTCCAATCGGAAAAGCGCTGGAATCGCATTTTATCAAACAACTTCAGGAGAGAAGACCAGATCTGCATCCATTTCATTTTCTTATGAATTTGCTGGGTCTTGCAGTTTTTCCGTTCATTTTAAAACCCCTGCTGATGACCACCGGTGCGCTCAATGAAAGAGCATTCAATGCTAAGATCAGCGAAAGAATAACCCTTATACCAAAGTGGATGAACGCAATGTTAAAAGCAAAATAAATTTTTTCAAATAATTAAACATTTGATTAAAACATTCGTTTAACCGACTAAACCATTTAAACAATACCCATGAAAAAAACTCTCAAAATCTTTTCTGAGGTGTTTCTAACGACAACAGACGTTATTCCATTGACCGAGGCGGTCACACTGGAATTTTGTTATGACCACGTCAACGAGGACTATCCAACGTTCAACCCGGAACAATTTCGGCTTCCACAACGCGAGGACAAACCCCTGGGAATTCAAGAGACTGAATAAGGCTCAAGTTCAAAATAAAATCTAACCACCATGGTTCCAAATCATAGACAGAAAGTGAAAAACATTTTATGCATTGTTTTACTTTCTATCAGCCACATCGCTCTGGCACAGGATACTTCACTCAACATCGACACCTGTTATGCACTGGCCCGGCTTAATTATCCGATCATTAAACAATTCGCGCTTATTGAGAAAGCCAGAGAATTCACTATATCCAATGCGAACAAGGCATACCTTCCTCAGGTAAGCGTCACTGCAATCGGCGGATTTATTAGCGGTTTGCCCTCGTCAGGCGCTGAATCAGAGAGTGGAAGTGCAAAATTTATTGGGGTCGGTCAATTCAATCAGACCCTTTGGGACGGTGGCGCCACTCGGGTTCAAAAAGATGTTGCCACCGCAAACGCTGAAATAGAAGAGGCAAACATCGAAGTTCAACTCCATTCCCTGCGTGACAGGGTCAATCAGATCTATTTTGGAATATTACTCCTGGACGAGCAAAAAAAGCAACTTGATACACTCCGTCAAAATCTTAACCGGACACTGACTAACACCAAACTGTCTATGGATAACGGCCTGGCCTATCAAAGCGATGTCGATGAAGTAAGAGCAGAAGTATTGCGCTCGGAGCAACGATTGATCGCATTCAGTTTTGCCCGCAAAGGGTATGTGGAAATGTTATCACATTTGATAGGCCGGCCGCTCCGCGAAGATGTTCGGCTTCAAAATCCACAGTCCACTGAATCGATATCCACCTGGAGCAGCAGCCGGCCGGAGTTGCAATTGTATGCCAGTCAGCAGCGACTTGTGGAATTACAG
>DASVBA010000816.1:0-6842 GCA_036376095.1 Chryseolinea sp. | reverse complement strand
GGACCCGAACTTCGGCGGGGCTATCGCGCAGGCAATATTGGAGACGTTACTGAAAAAAAGGGTATGGGGTATTGCTACAACACATTACTATAATTTAAAGCTGTTCGCGGGGCAACATCAGGGCATCAAAAATGCGGCGATGCGTTTTGATGATAAAAACATGATCCCACTTTATGTACTTGACATAGGCAAACCCGGCAGTTCATTTGCGCTTGAGATCGCCAGGAAAACGGGACTCCCTCAACAGACAATATCAGAAGCTGAAAAACTCGTGGGTAAAGATCTTGCGGGATTCGAATCGTTAGTACGTTCACTCGAAAAGGAGCGTGTCGAGCTGAGCGAAAAAATCAAAAGGATGGAACGTCAGGACCAGGAGTTGAAACAGTCGCTGGCAAAATACCAGACGTTGTATTCTGATCTTGAGTCGCGCAAGAAGGAAATTATTACTAAAGCGAAAGAGGATGCATCCAATCTTTTAAAAGAGACTAATCGTGAGATTGAAAAAACAATACGTCACATCAAGGAAAACAAAGCTGAGAAGAAGGAAACGTTGAAGGTCCGAAGAAACCTGGAAACGTTGAACCAAAAAGTTGGTGAGCCTCCGCGCAAAGAAAAGAAGGCAGCCGAGTTAATAGAAGGAGATCGGGTAAGACTTATTGGTCAGGAAGGCAGCGGTGTGATCCTTGCTATACAGGGTCGTAACGCTACGGTCCAATTTGGCCAGATCAAGTCCCTTACCAAGCTGGACAAACTTGAAAAAATTACGACGCCTGTTACAAAGGAGGTAGAAGCCAAGCTCAGGTCGGCAGGTATTAACGTTCAGGAGAAGCGGGCAAACTTCAATTCAACGTTAGATATTCGTGGCAAGCGTGTTGAAGAGGTGATCGGCATCCTTGATCATTTTATGGACACTGCCATTTTGCTGGGGCAGGGAGAGCTCAGGATCTTACATGGAAAAGGTGAAGGGGTACTAAGAAAAGTAGTGCGAGATCATTTGAAGTCATTTAAAGAAGTGGTTGCCATGAAGGACGAGCATGTAGAACACGGCGGCGATGGTATAACGGTGGTTATCTTAAAATAAAACGCAAAAAAAAAGAGCCTTATGTCGGCTCTTTCTTAGATATGAATCTCTTATGGTTTGGTGAATGTAAAAATCCACTCACCTGCTACAGATTCGACGCGACCGTTATTAAATCCAGGGCCCGAATAGTCGAACCGAAGTTCAAGTGTCTTGTCGGAGTTGGAAAGCGTGTAGGTAATGGGAGTAAGATCGCTTTGCCTGACAAGGATACTTCCCACGCTTCCGGTATTAAATTTCCAGGTGTCGAGTGCTTTCCATGGACTTACGCTTGGCCATGAATCGGCATCGCTGGTATAATTATAAGTTCCACCTTCGGTAAATGCTCCAGCAATGTTGACTGTCATTCCAGGGTACTCATCTGTTCTGGTGGTTGCATCGTTGACAACGCTTTGTATGTTCCAGGTTCCCTTTAATTTTTCAAGCTGTGTTTCTTCCTGGGACTTTTGAGGGTCATCACCACCATCGCAGCTAGAGTAAAATATTCCGGCGCTAACGAGTATAACCAAGGAGAGTAATCTTGCTACGTATTTCATGCTTGAACGGTTAATTTAATCCACGAATATGCCAGTAAAATTAATAAAATCAAACTTAACCTGGCAGGGCAACACGCCCTCATAACGGATTAATAGGGTAGGGCATTTCCGTGTAACCCTTACTTTAGGCTCATAATGTCAATTTTTTGGGCGTTGGCCGGATATTCTGACGGTTGATTGCTGGCGATAAAAACGAGGCATTCAGATGGCAAGGCCTGAAGTTCGCGAGTGTACCAGTCAAAAGCGGTATTATCCAAGTTCGTTCCAGGTTCATCAAGAAAAATAACATCTGCTTTAGAGAAAAATGCCAGTGCCAATTTTACCCGCTGTTTCATTCCTGACGAGAAGTTAGACAACTGTTTGTCTCGCGCGTGAGCCAGGTACATCCTTTCCATGATTTCGACTTCCGTCATTTTATACCTGCAAGGTTTTAATTTAAAATGAAACCGGAGTTGTTCTTCAAGGGTGAATTCATCGATGAGGTCAAGATAGGGTGTAGCAACCGTGATGTATTTGTAAAAGTCCTCCTGCAATAGTTCTGCCCCAGAAACCTTGTAGTTGATAACACCGGTGCTAGGCGGCATTTGTCCCCACAAAATCTGCATCAATGTTGATTTGCCGGAGCCATTCGGACCTGTGACCGCATACACTTCTCCGGAATGAAACGAATGACTAAAATTTCTGAAAATCCATTCGCGGTTGAATTTTTTCCCAAGCTGCTGCACTGAAATGGTGAAGCTCTTATCGGATTCCCGCGCCAGGTTCTTGTCACTGTCTGACGAGATATTTTTTGACGGGGATGACATGATCAAAAAGTTAATGAAGGTGTACCAACAGAGTAACGGTTAATCGTTTCCTCCATAACCTTTCATAATTCCTCGTTCTGAAGTTCTGATGAATTCTACGATATAATCCCGCTCAATGCTGGAGGGAACTTCGCGTTCAACCATGTCGAGGGCCTTCGAATTGTTTAAGCCCTTAAGAAAGATGTATCGATATATTTCCTGTATCTCGCTTATCTTCTCGGAAGTGAATCCTCTTCGTCTCAATCCAACGGTGTTTATACCCGCATAAGTGAGCGGTTCGCGTGCTGCCTTGGTGAAGGGTGGAACATCTTTTCGGACGAGAGATCCCCCGGAAAGCATGACGTGCGCACCGACCTTAACGAACTGATGTAGCGCACTGGCGCCGGCGATAATTGCCCAATCGTCTATTGTAACGTGCCCCGCAACCTGGACGGCATTTGCAAGGATACAATTGTTTCCAATAACGCAATCGTGCGCCACGTGGACATATGCCATCAACAGGCAATTACTGCCAATTACGGTCTTGAACTTGTCGGCGGTTCCGCGGCTGATGGTCACACTCTCACGAATGACAGTATTATCGCCAATATGTGTTTCAGTTTTCTCTCCGGCGAATTTAAGGTCTTGAGGAGGGGACGAAACCGACGCAGCGGGGAAGACTCTCACATTCTTTCCAAGTCGTGCTCCATCCCAAATTATGGCACCAGGACCAATCCAACAGGAGTCTCCAATCTCTACGTCCTTTTGTACGGTGGCAAAAGGTTCTATGGTAACGTTGTTGCCAATCTTGGCCTCCGGATGTACGTTTGCTTGAGGAAATCTACTCATGAGTCTTTTCGAACAATGCTGGCCGTCATGGTGCCCTCGCAAACAAGTGTATTACCTACG
The DNA here is from genome assembly GCA_036376095.1 of Chryseolinea sp. Lineage (GTDB taxonomy): Bacteria > Bacteroidota > Bacteroidia > Cytophagales > Cyclobacteriaceae > Chryseolinea. The sequence continues at coordinate 3,534 of DASVBA010000816.1, read as the reverse complement.
TAAGCGCGACCAGTCATTTTAGCTATTCCGCGTTTGATGGGCGCCAGAAGGTCGCACTGTATCACGAGTGTGTCACCCGGAAGTACCATCTTTCTGAACCTGAAATTTTCTATACCTAGGAAATATGTCCAGTAATTCTCTGGGTCAGGCACGGTGTTCAAGACCAGTATACCGCCGATCTGTGCCATAGCTTCAATTTGCAATACTCCAGGCATTACAGGGTTTCCCGGGAAGTGTCCCTGGAAGAAATATTCATTAGCCGTAACGTTCTTTACACCTGCCACACTCTCGTTGTCCAGGTAAATGATCTTATCGATTAGAAGGAAAGGATAACGGTGAGGAAGCGTTGAAGCTACCTTGTTGATATCCATTACCGGAGGAAGACTTGGATTATATTTTGGACGCCCCTTCTTGTCAGACTCCTGCATTGCCTTCTTCAACTTCTTTGCAAATGCAACGTTGGCCGCATGGCCAGGGCGTGCTGCCAAAACCTGTGCTTTAAGAGGTCTTCCGGCAAGCGTCAGATCGCCTACAATATCAAGTAGTTTATGACGAGCTGGTTCATTCTTATATCGGAGCTCAATGTTGTTTAGTATTCCTTCCTGCTTTACGGCAACCTTGGGTTTCCCGAGCATCTTGGCGATATTATCTAACTCATTTTCCTGAACTACACGGTCAACAATAACGATAGCGTTATTTAGATCTCCGCCACGGATAAGATTATTCTTATAAAGCATTTCCAGCTCATGAAGGAAACAAAACGTGCGGCATGACGCAATCTCTTTTTCAAACTGACGGATATCAGTAATAGAAGCATGTTGGCTTCCGAGGACTGGTGAATTATAATCGATCATTACCGTGACCCGGTAGTCATCCAAGGGAAGAGCTGCGATTTCGACATTTCTCGCCGCCTCACGATAAAACAAGGGTTCCTGAACTTCAAAGAAATCACGGAGAGCATTTTGTTCCTCTGCTCCAGCGGCCTTCAGAACTTCAACAAATTCAATGGAGCTTCCATCCATTATAGGGCATTCAGGACCATCGAGCTGAATGGTAACGTTGTCAATCTCTAATCCCGTTAATGCTGCTAGCGTATGTTCTATGGTGCTTACCCGAGCTCCGCTTTGTTCAATAGTGGTACCACGAGAAACGTCAACCACATTGTCGCAGTCCGCATCTATGATCGGCGATCCCGGCAGGTCTATGCGCTGGAATTTAATTCCATGATTTGGTTTCGCGGGAACAAACGTCATGTTTGTCTGAACACCCGTGTGCAGCCCCACGCCCGACAAGGACACGGATTTCTGAATAGTTTGCTGTTTAATATTAAGCATGATTTGCAAAAGTGGGCAAATTTAACCCCAAACTACAGATTATCCAATTTTGAGTTTTGCGCTCCTTTTACGGAGGCTCGAATTATAGTTAGTCAACCGAAAGGGAGTTGGTTTGCACATTCTGGACCTTAGCCTCGAGTTCCCGAAGCCGCTGATTTATGTCTGGAAGCTTCTTGAAGAGGGCGTAGGATTTGAAATAGTCGTTAAAATCGAAGGCTGGTGATCCCATTAACTTCTGACCTGGTTCCTTGATGGATTTCGAGACTCCTGCTTGCGCGCCCAACCCGGTATTGTTGGCGATAATAAGGTGGCCAGCGATCCCTACCTGACCCGCCAGCATGCAGTTCTCACCGATCTTAGAAGAACCGGATATTCCAGTCTGGGCGGCTATAACTGTATTTTTTCCCACCTCAACGTTATGTGCAATCTGAATGAGGTTGTCGAGCTTTACTCCCTGCCTGATGATTGTAGCATCTCCAAATAAGGTTGCACAGTCGATCACCGTATTTCCTCCGATAGCTACATCGTCTTCGATAATCACAGAGCCTAGTTGAGGGATTGTCTTATACGAGCCGTCTTCCTGAGGTGCAAAACCAAAACCGTCACTACCTATGACGGTTCCTGAATGAATGACACAATTGTTGCCAATCCTGGTGTCAGCGTATATCTTAACTCCCGGATGAATGATAGTATTGTTGCCGATGATGACGTTGTCGCCGATGAACGCATGTGGATAGATCTTCACGTTATCACCTATCCTCACATTTCCCCCGATATAGGAGAAGGCTCCGCGGTAAAAATCCTTTCCAATAGTAGAACTCTCCGCCATGAAACTGGGCTGCTCAACACCGGTCTTTTGATAACTTATCAGTTTGTGATATTCTTCGAGCAACCGCGTAAAACTTATGTAGGGGTCGTCGACCAGGACAAGGATGCACGACAACTCTTTTTTTGCGACGAAATCTTTTTTAACGATTACAGCGGTAGCCTGCGTAGTGTAGATATATTGCTCGTACTTTGGATTCGATAGAAATGAAATCTGGCCCCGTTTAGCGTCTTGGATCTTACCAAGCATGACTATCGTCTCGTTGCCGTTGCCTCTCACTTCCCCACCTAACATTGCAGCTACCTGGTTGACGGTAAATTTCATTTCGATTCAGTTAAAATTTGTCTTTAGCATTCATGCCATAACGCGTGTGAGTGTGCTACAAATTTATCCTTCGCCTTTGAGGCCTTCTAAAAGTACCAGATTAACCCAACCCATGAATGACGAACTACGACTTATCGATTTACCGCTAGGGTATCTACAAAGATACATTTTTAGGCCAGCAGAGATAGTTTTTTTTTACGATTTTGCTGATGGCCTTGATGTTAGGTAGATCTGACGCCTGAGCGATATCCAACACGTTTCCGCTTTTCATAAGGACATTAATCTCCTGTCCCTCGGCGTAAGCTTCATTCGTCACAGTGCCGTGCGAAAAAAGGTATTTGGCCTCAGCCCTCAGCAGTCCATAATTTTTCATTATGGCAAGCTGGATATCCTCGACCTGATTTTTTCTGATTGGCTCTGCGCTAAGACGAATTTGAAATAGTTTTCTTTCAATTAACATCGATGCCAGCAACGATAAGATTGGATCCTGGTTGTTTCTCCAGAACTTTATTGCTCCCCAGATGTCATTGTCGTCCAGTTGACCGTAGTGTTCAAGAATGTTTGGATCGTCGCTGAAGTCTGCCAAAACAAAATCCTTTTGCAGGAACGGCAGAAGTGACTCGCTCGCGGTCAACGGTTCCCCCGCACGTATGAGGGTCTGGGCCCGTCGCATCAGGTTCACCAGCATTCTTTCAGTGCTCACGGTAGTTTTGTGGAGATAAACCTGCCAGTACATCACTCGTCTGGCATTCAGGAAGCTTTCAATACTATAGATCCCTTTTTCTTCCACCACAAGAGAGTCCTGATGAACTGTCAGCATCGAGATAATTCTGTCGACCCCAATCGTGCCTTCCTGTACACCGGTAAAAAAGCAATCGCGTTTCAGGTAATCCAGCCGGTCAATATCGAGCTGACTAGAGACTAACTGATGAAAGAATCGTCGTTTGTAGCTGTTGCGGAAGATCTTGATGGTAAGGTCGAGTGCGCCGTTAAATTCTTTGTTCAGTCTTTCCATAAAAAGATACGAAAGGCTCTCGTACTTTATTCCAG
>DASVBA010000804.1:0-6191 GCA_036376095.1 Chryseolinea sp. | reverse complement strand
TCCGTTTAGCGTGGATATCGAGGGATCGTCGTTGAAGAAAGCAGGTATCGACGGGTCGGGTGTTGGAGGAGATTCGATATCGCCGTCTGAACAGCTCAATAGTCCAAGGAGAAAGAGTGAAAAGATTAGCTGGCCCGGCCTCATAATGTTCTATTTACTATTGGACACTCTTTTTTGCTGGTTGGTTGCAGGCATAGACTAGTTGCTAATTTTTCATATTAATAACCATAAGGGTTTGAAATTTTCCTGCCAACCGCCCGGCCCGCTTGCAGTTCTATTAAGTTAATGGATGTCTAGATTGATCAGCTGTGGATTCATGGTTAACGCTGGTAGTTACTCCCTGAGTGTTGACTTATGATTATTTATTATTGAGTGTTATTGTTCGAAGACGAGGCACCAAAATGGAAGAAAAAAATCACTCTGAAACACTCAACAATTAAGAATTGCTTAACTAATAGCAACGGGCGGCCTGTTGCCTGCCAGGCGATTTTCAGCGGCCGGATAATTAGTTCCTACGTTTTGTCCGTCTTTTGTTCCTTTTCCAACGGCTTTGGATGAACCGAGTTATATAACACAAGACAGATCCCTCCCGTAATAATGGTTGCAACGATGTCCCAGGAGTCAATTGATTTACCCAACAAGGGCTGGCCAATCTCATATACTACCATGGCTATTGTTATAGTCTTGATCAAAAACAGGTGTTGGGTTCTTCCTTGTCCGATAAAGCCGATCAAAACAAAAATAGCCGCCATAACGCCCAGCGTGTTGCCAATTGTATCGGCTAGATGAAAGTCGTTAATATTGTTTTTATAGATGTAAGGTCGATAGATAGGCCGTGCGATAAACTCGTAGATCAAAAGGGCTGCAAATCCAATAATAAAATTGGTCACCCTTTCTCTTGTAAGTTTCCAATTACGGACGTTTTCTTTTATGTCGCTAACCGTCATGTACCTAGTTTTAACAGCATGCAAAAACAGTAAAACCGCTCCTAAACAAATCAAAAATACAAAAGAACGATTTTACATTGGTCATTTGGAAGTCTTGTGATCCATGTTCATCTCTTACGTCCAGGCCGCTGGCAGCTATTCATCTTTAGATAGGCAAAACATTCAAACTCATCCTCGTCCCGTTGGTCCAGTCTCGTAAGATTGCAAAGGAGTTCTTCATTGGGGTCATCGTTATGTTTGCAAGTCAAACATAAGGGTGGTTTGGGCAGTAAGTATGGATTGACTTCTGTTCCGTCATCATCAAAGTATCTCATTGTAGATGTTTTTGTTATTGATTACCATTATCCTGCCCTTCTGCAAACATCATCGCACCCAGTGGACTCCGTAACTTAACAGAATCGTTATGGGTGACATAGATGTATCTTTCAGTCGTCTTTGAACTCTGATGGCCGAGCAATGCCTGAATGTACCGGAGATCTGCGCCACCTTCCAGCATATGAGCAGCAAAACTGTGTCGCAAGGTCTGAGAGCTTATTTTCTTTTCAATACCAGCGCGAATTGCATTTCGCTTTAACATGTTGTTCACACTTCGCGCCGTGTAAACCCTCCCTCCAGATCCTTCAAAAACACAATCGCTCGTGCGGTAAATCTCCTTGTAATGCATAAGGTAATCGTAAGCCACAGGCGAAAGTATCGTCCTCCTGTCCTTTTTTCCTTTGCCGCATCGTACATAGATCGATTTCCTGCCAGGGTCAATATCAATCCACCTTAAGTGGAGAAGCTCGCTCATTCTCAATCCCGCTGAGTAAAACAAGAACATGATCGCGCGGTGCTTTACGTTTTCAGTGTGATAGAACAAGGTCTTCACCTCATCGTCACTCAATACGGTAGGCAGCTTCCATTCCTTGCGGGGACGTTCCGTGTAATAAACTCTGCGTTCACCGTCCATTACCTGCTCCAGGTAGAACTTTATGGCGTTGATGGCCTGGTTTTGCGTCGCTGTGCTCACTTTTTTTTCAGTGACGAGATATTGCAAGTAACTGTGAACGATCTTTTCGGTGACCTCCTCCGGCTTTGTGGGATGGATGTGCATCAAAAACATCCGGAATTGGATCATGTAATTGTCATACGTCGCCTTACTGTAGCGCATTCGTATAAGCTTCTCGGAATAAGCATCTGGAATTATAACTGCATGCTTCGCCAACGAGTTCTCGGACAACGAGCAGGCATCATCAAATCCCTGAAGCCTGACCTCGTCATTCAGAGAGAGAACATTGTAAAGATTCTTTAAAGCATCGACGGTATACTTGATGTAAAAGCATCGAAGGGTCTTCGAATACTTCCGGTCGGTGGACTGCGATAACGACTGATACGCGGCAGCAGATATCCTTCCGCGGATAGCTACGCAAAGCGTATCACGGTGAAGTAAAGGTTCGAGGGTTAACATGTTTCGAACCTAAGGCTTAATTTTTTTCTAGTCGGTTATTAAACAGTTACTTTCGTTTGCATTCACTTGTAGTCGTTTGTTGTCGGGTGGCCGTTAATCGTTATCCGTTAATCGTTGTGTGAGAGTGGGGTCTGGGCATGTTAGGCACAAAGCCGTAAGCGGTGCAAAGTTCGCCAAGGCAATAGAAAGTTTTGCCCCACGGTTAGCGAATAACGAATAACGATTAACGATTAACGTGTCGGTAACGATTAACGCTCTGCTCGCAATTTTATATTTCAGTGTTAATAAATTTCACGATTGCACATGTCAACGTCGGTTTACCCGACGGCAATTTCGATGAAGCTCTCTTCTGAGAAGTAGGTTTCTCCAATGGTAACAAGCTCGTCGGCGGTGATGGTGTCGACGCGGGAGATGAGCTTTTGATAAAAATCAATGGGGAGATTAAATACGAGAATGTTCTTCAGTTTATCAGCGTGAGCAAAAGAGGTGGTGATCTCCAGTTGTAGACTTCCAATGAAATGATTGCGAGCCGTCTCCAGCTCTGAGCTTCCGATCTTTTCGGTCCGGAGACGTTTTAGTTCTTTCCGGATCTCATCAAAAGTAATGTCGAGGTTCTCGCGATTTACGTCCGCACCAATTAGCATATAGTTGTCGCGTACCATGGTGTGCACCGACGATGATATCCCATAGGAAAGGCCTTTCTCTTCCCTGATGTTCTTCATCAAACGCGATCCGAAATATCCGCCGAGAATATGATTGAGAAATATAACAGCTGCATAATCTTCGTGCTGTCTTCCGATAGAGGTCTTACCGATACGGACGGAACTTTGAACACTTCCGTCTTTGGTGACGACCTGCCTTAACGCACCGTTTTTTTCCGCGCCGTTGTGTTGCGCTGCTTTTAATGTATTCAGTGAAAAGGGAGCAAAGCTTTCTTTAATGAACTGCTGATGCTTCTCGCTAACCTTACCCGACACGATGACGGAGACATTTTTGAAGAATTCATTGTAGTGTGCGACAAGCGTTTCACGCGCCAGGGACGCGACTTCCGATTCTTCCAGTTCCTTTCCGTAGGGATGGGTCTCGCCATAGATCTTCTTTCGGATAAGCGTTGACGCCAGGAAGCTTGTCTTCTCCTTGTTTACCTTCAGATTCTGCAGGTAGATAGATTTGATCTGGTCGAGCTCTTTTTCCGGGAACACGGACTCCTGAAGTAACTGCATCAGGAGGTGAAGTGAAGGTTCGAGGTTTTTATTCAGCGTGTATAACGAAACGGAAACGAAGTCCATTCCGGCATTGATCTCGAGATGAGCGCCGTATCCATCAAAGAGTTCGGCTATCTCGAAACTGCTTTTTGCTTTTGTTCCTTTTGAGAGCAGTTGAGAAGAGAAATACGAAGCACCCCATACTTTTTCGTACCATCGGCCCGCAGCGAATATCAACTCTACTTTACAAACCTCCTGTTCTCCGCCTAATACGAAATAAAGTTCCGCGCCGCTGCGCGTAGTATCTTTCCTTGGTTCGAGAAGAACGAAAGAAATAGATCTGTTGAAAGGGGGAACGAGGGTCCGGTCAAGCATCAGTCCGTAACAGATTCTTGCTTATCTAGGTTTGCCTCCGGGATCTGGAATAATAATGTAAACCGCAATGTTTCGGCAAGTGGACTCTCGCGTTTGTTAACAGGCACGAGGTAGGCAACGTCAATTCCGAAAGCCTTCCTGCGAAAGCCGAGTCCAACAGTCATGTATTTGCGATTTCCTTTGGTTTCGTGTTCGTGGAAGTATCCGATGCGCGCCGCAAAGACATCTTTGTACCAATATTCTGTACCAACAGAGATCATGATTTCGTGCATCTCTTCGCTGAATCCGTCGGGTGCATCCGTAAACGATCCGAACATTCCGCTAAGCAATGAACGGTTGTCGTCTTTGCCGTAAATGATTGTACCATCCGTTGAGCGAATGGGAGGTGTCGGTACCATGAGCTTGTTGAAGTCCAGTATAAACGTCAGGGAATTGTATGGATCAAGCTCCATCATGTACGCGCCTCCTAGCCGAAGGTTAGTAGGTAAAAAGTCTTTGTTCTGGTTGTCGGTATATGAAAGTTTTGCGCCGATGTTTGTAATGGTTGCGCCTAGCGACAGGGTGGAAGCTTTTGCCGTCTTAAGTTCCGTAGTATAAAAAGCTCCGATGTCAACTGCTACGCTGTGGCCGGGTTTAGCATCAATCCCGGAGAACGCACCCGTGAGGTTGGAATAAATGTACCGGGCCGATAGACCCATGCTGAATTTTTCCGATAACATTCTCGAATACGTAGCGTCAAATGCAAATTCGCGTGGGTTGAAATCTCCCAGCGGATTGTTATTCGCGTCGCGGAAGCTGATATCGCCCAGGTCAAAATACTTGATCGAAGCGCCAATAGCCTGCTCGCGGTTGATCTTATAAAATCCGGAAAGATATGAGATGGACATATCGTTCACGATCTTCCCCAGCCATGGAGTATAGGAAATGCTACCTCCGTACTTTTTATCGATAAAAACAAGCTTGGCAGCATTCCAATACGTTGCATTGGCGTCGGCAGAAGTGGCCACCCCTGCATCGCCCAGCGCCGCATGACGTGCATCAGGAGAAATTGTCAAAAAAGGAACTGCTGTGGTAATGGCGTTCTGCGCTCCCAGTAGTTCATCCGGATTACTAACCACCGTACCGCCCTGGGAAAAACCGTAATGAACATTAAAAAGGCCTACGGCCAGCAATGCAGCGACGCGATAATACATCAGTGTTTTTTTCAAAGGCTCAAAGATAATTAATTAACCACAATAAGTTTTGTAACCCGCTCACTTTTAGAGCCATTCGTTAATGAACGAACGGCCAATCGGGCCAAGTATACACCCCCCGGAAGTTTTTTCCCAAAGTCCTCATATCCATTTATTTCCAGTAATTCCACATAATAGGGGCTTGCGGGAATACTCAAATTATAAGCTTTTATTTCCTGCCCGGTAAGGCTATATATATGGAGGAGGGCCTCGAGGTCATCGCCCGACCGGTTATGGGTGAAAAAAATCATAGTCTCATTTTCAAACGGATTGGGACTGTTCCCTAAGGACTCGATCAGGAGTACCTGGCCATCTGTAACAATAAAATCGACAGAAGCCTCAGCGGGATTATTGTAGGTATCCCACGCCTTCACCGTGATGGTATGTCTTCCGGGCACCAGGCCTTTCATTGGATAGGTAACCCATCCTGTCGTGTAGTCGTCGGTTTCGGTTTGGAAATAATCAGACAGTGCAAATACCTCCTCATCGTTATTGTCAAGGATTGCGATAAGCGAATTGCCGATACCGTAGTTTGAAATATTTATCCCGCTAGCATCCTTAAGTTTTACAACCAGGGAGGTATTTGGATTGGTAACACCTCCATTAATAAACGTAGTGTCACCGACCCATACAGTTATGGCTGGAGGCGTATCATCGGGAGGAGGATTCTTTTCACTGCCACCTATCTTGAATGCAGTCGACGCACCGCCGGCATCACGTTCCTGTTCAAGGTCAAAAGCATATAAGCTCAGCTTGCCTTCACCAATATCATAGGCGATATTTTTCGGTACGATGAACTGAAATTCAAATGCACCCTCTGTCACTGAAGCCTTGCCGCGATAAAGCGTGCTGTTTCGTTCCTTGAACTTATAAGGGGGATCATTTTTTCCGATGGTGACGGACTCAACTTCTTTATCGAACAGTGTTGCTTCGAGAATACCGTTGAATGATGTGATTCTTGTTGCAGTTTCATCCAGCACCTCAC
>DASVBA010000795.1:0-3381 GCA_036376095.1 Chryseolinea sp. | reverse complement strand
CCCTAAACTAACATCCACGCTAATTCCTGCAGCGGGCCGGGACTTCAAGTGCCATTTCTCTCTCAACTTGAACACATCAGATCGTACCTTTTATTCGGAACCAGCACCCAGGACCGGGGCGAACCAGCCTACACCCTTGAGCCGGATTTGACTGATTTCAGCTCTGCCAAGTTTTGGAGCTACATTTCCACGAGTTGTTGTAACTTGTTGACAAGGCAGCAGGCTAACTCGGGTTTTTCATCTTCCGGGGCTTGAACTAAAACGATTCAATTTCTCACAACGGCCGTTCAGATTAAGGTCCTCAAGGATTCATGATCTAGTGTACTTGCATTAGAGTAGACACACACCCGCGGCGAGGAATCTGTACTTTTAGGGGTGGACGATAAGGTGGACAATGCCCGTTGAAAGTAGACCCTGTTTACACTGTCTCAAAGGTTTTCTATTCTCCCACTAGTTGAATTTAGTATGTGAGAACCCTAAGTAAAAACCTTATACGGATTGCGATTGCTTTCATCACGACCTTGTTGATTGCCAATTTCTATGTAACCCAGCGTAACAACCGGATAATTGAAGAAAACCGTCGACTCCAGGATCAGGCTGAGCAGGTGAAAGTCACTGTGTCGCAGTTCGCCATTATCATTATCCACAATTTGGATTTAGGCCTCAGGAGCTATGCGCTGTTCAAGGATGAAAAATATCTTTATCCTCTTTACGTCGCGAATCGGGACAAGGACTCGATAATTCAGGTTGTTGAAGAGGCACTGATTGAGCAGAAATATCCCCTTACTGAGTTTTATCAGCTCCGGGATTCTATTAATTCATATGCTGCACTTAATAACAAATTACTCGCGCTATTTCGAGCAGGTGACCTGGAGGAGTTTTTCTGGTTAGCAGACCAGGACAAAGGTTATCACCTATGGCTTCAGTATGAAGCGCTAGCACAAAAGATCAATCAATTTGAAAATGAAATAACCAGCAATGCCCAGGTGCGGCTCCGCCGTGCAGAATCGATCAATTTTCTTATCCAGTTATTACTCTTCTTCATCTGCGTTCCCACTTTGCTGATTACCGCTTATCATACCTACAAAAAATTTGCGTTCGAAGTGATGCTTAGAAAATCAGAGGCAGAGAAAGCCGAGATACTACAAACTCAAAATGAAAAACTGGAACAGACCGTTCAAGCGCGTACGATGGAAATCCAACACCAGAATCATATTCTTCAGGTCCAACACGAAGAAATTTCTATAAAGAACAGAGAGATCGTAGCGCAAAAGGACGAACTGCAAAAACAACGCGAGGAACTCGCCATACAAAATATGGCCTTGATTGAGTCAAAGAAAGAACAACTTGACCTGTACTCACGCCGATTGCTGGAGAAATCTGAACTCATCGAACAGTTGTCCAGCGAAGTTGAAACGTTAAAAAGGAAATCCGTTTTGGACCAGGAGCAAGTACAAAATTTCAGTAAGGTTCTGCATTCCACCATTTTGACCGATGAGGATTGGGAACAGTTCAAAAAAGCCTTTGAAAGCGTTTATCCAAATTTTTTTGCCACCCTTCGATATCGGTTTATCGATATAACTGCAGCTGAACTCCGGCTTGCCGCACTTATCAAAATGAACCTCTCCCTGAAAGAAGCCGCCAATACATTGGGTATTTCGGCTGATAGTGTCAAAAAGTCGCGCTACAGATTGAAAAAGAAGATCGTCCTGACGGAAGAAGACTCTCTGGAGGAATTCATCCGCGGGTTGTAACCCGTAGCTTAAGTATTAATACATTGATCGGTGGTCAGTCTTCGCAACAGCAGCGGTGTCATTCGTTGTATTTTACACACCAGCGTCGACCAATATTCATAGCAGTTAAGCTGTCTGTCCCAACGAGGTGTCACTATTAGCGCTTTTTACGCCTTTCATCCCTTTGTCCACTTTACAGTCCACCATATTGGCTACGATTTTGTCCCGCGGTTTTATATAGGATAAAAAAATTCGAGAGCCATATTTGTTTGTGCTTACGCGAAAAAAATGTTCACTATGAATACTACTTTAGGAAGTGCCTTCGCCCTGAATGGTTTTTCGAAAGCCCACACTGAGGCAATCATTTCGAACATTCGGATGGCCGAACTTGATCGGCGGTGTATCATAACCTGGGTAAACGACAAGTTCTGCGAGCTTACACAATATGAGAGACATGAACTGGTTGGAAAGCCGGTCAGTGACCTGCATCTCGTCTGTCTGGATCCTGAAGATTTCAAAGCCATTCATGTTATTATTTCTTCCGGCGAGGTGTGGTCTGGAGAAGTAAAAACTGTCGCCAAAGATGGGTCCATCCTGTGGGTAAAAGTAACTATCATTCCTGTACAACACGAGCTAACGGAGATCGTGTCTTATCTCGTATCCATTACCAACATCACTGCAACAAAACATGCATTTGAAAAAGAAAAGATCGCTTTGCAAAACATGAAGATGAGTGAGCTAAGATACAGGGCTGTGGTAGAGAACCAGTCCGATATCATTTCACTGTGTAATGTTGAAGGGACACGTTTGTTTGTAAATCAGAGCTTCTGTCAATTCGTTGGAAAGACCGAACAAGAGCTCGTCGGGTCCAACGTTTTGGATTTTCCGTTGAAGGGGTTACCCGAAGACGTTTATCTCGACGTATTCAAACTGACTGTACAGAATCAACAAATTTCAGGTGTCTATGAACTGGAGGACGCCGCAGGAAGAAAAGTCTGGATTTCCTTCCTGTTCAAAGGGATATTTGATGTTGACGGCATTCTCTATGAAATCCTGACAATCGGTCGCGACGTTACGGAGCTTAAAACTGCGGAGATTAACAGAAGCAAATACGTCGAAGAGCTGGAGCGAATATCCTTTATGACCTCCCACAAGGTGCGGGCACCGATTTCACAGATGCAGGGATTCCTTGAACTCCTGAGAATAAATGCGATTCATACCCATGAGTGGGAAACCATACTAAGCCACTTTAAGAAGTCAATGGAAACATTGGATGCCTGTACGCGGGAACTGGGAGCCTTCGTTTACCTAAGTCAATCGTCAAAATAAAATAATTCCTATTCCTCCTCCACTTACAGAAAGAGTACAATAGGTTAAGACACACCTTAGGCTGCGTCTGGTTCGTAGGTGAATCATGATTCCATCTTTAGTTCTTCTGGGGAACGCCCTCAGCATACTGCCCTGGCGTAACGCCAAACCGCTCCTTGAAACTCTTGTTAAAATACGATACACTGGCAAACCCGACGCTGTAAGCTATTTGGGTTACGTTGTCGCTTTTCTTTTTTAATAACTCTGCGGCTCGTTTCAATCTTATTGTGCGCAAGAACTGGCTTGGTGTTTCGCCCGTCAATGCCTTGATCTTCCTATA
>DASVBA010000784.1:0-4449 GCA_036376095.1 Chryseolinea sp. | reverse complement strand
GGACATCAAAGAACCTGACAATGCGTTTGTATGGGCCGTTGCCCAGATCCCTCTTGCCGATGAACTGCGCGATAATTATCCTGAAGTATCCAACGCGGTGAGATTCTTTGGGCTTAACAGAACATTGTATAAAAATGGTGATAAGCAGTTTTATGAGACGGGATTCTTTCTCGCTGATTCGACTGTATTCGATATGTTTAGTTACGAATTTATTTCAGGCGACCCCGCTACTGCGTTGGATAATCCGTTTTCGATGGTGCTCACAGAGAAAATGGCAATAAAGTATTTCGGAGGAGCGTCCCAGGCATTGGGACAGTCGTTGCAAAATCAACAGGGTGAGGAGCATAAAATCACAGCTGTCATGAAAGATGTTCCTCTCAATTCTCATTTTCGTTTTGATGGATTGATCTCCCGGAGGTCACAACCCGGCTACCAGGGAAGCTGGGGCAGTTTTGGAGTCTTCACTTACATTCAGCTTCCCGATGGTTACGATCTGAATAAAATGTATGGAAGTCTTGATAAGATCCTTAAAGAAAAGGTCAATACAATATTTGATCAGTTCGGGATAAAAATAAAATATGTACTTCAGCCGATAACGGAAATCCATTTACATTCCAAGATCCAGGATGAAGCGGAAGCAGGCGGTGATATCACCTACATTTATATTTTCGCGGCGATCGCAACATTCATGCTGATCATAGCATGCATCAACTACATGAATCTGGCAACCGCCCGGTCAGCGAACCGTTCGAAGGAGGTTGGGCTGCGAAAAGTAATGGGTTCTCAGCGCGGGCAATTGATCGCACAGTTTATGACCGAATCCATTGTGATCGCCTGCCTATCGCTGGTGGCCGCCGTCATTCTTATCTACGCGTTATTGCCTGGTTTTAATACACTTGCCAACAAGGAGCTTCCATTCTCTTACGTATTGCAACCCACGGTGCTTTTCAGTCTGATCGGGGTTGTCGTTTTTGTGGGTCTTGTCGGCGGCAGTTACCCCGCTATTTACCTTTCAGGATTTAATCCCGTTAACGTATTGAAGGGCAAGATTGCCAGCAGGGGTGGGAGCGTTATTTTCCGAAAGGTGCTGGTCGTCTTTCAATTCGGGATCTCTATTTTTATGCTTGTTTGCACTATGCTGGTGTTTGAGCAGCTTAAGTACATCAGGAACAAGGACCTGGGTTTTGATAAGGCAAGGGTTATCAGGTTAGATCTCAGTGAAAGAGAAATGCGAACTAAATCTTCAGTTCTTGAGGACCGTTTAAAACAAATCCCGATCGTTACGAATGTGGGGATGGCAAATGCTTCTCCCGGTCAGGGTATAAGCAAGAATTTGATAAAGGTCGAAGATGATGAAGGAAAATTTACTGATCGCGGGGTAGACCTTTATGGCGCTGGCTTTGATTTCATTAAAACGTTGGGAATGACGATCGTCCAGGGTCGCGACTTCTCACGGGACGTGGCTTCTGATACAACGTATGCCGTATTGGTGAATGAAGCGATGGTGAAGAGAATGGCGTGGACCAATCCGTTGGGAAAGAGATTTATTTTCGACGATGGTGGATCAAACAACACCCCGATCACTACCCAGGTAATCGGCGTTGTAAAAGATTATCATCAGAATTCACTATACGACCCTATCGAGCCATTGTTGATTTACCTGAACAAGGACCTGAACTATGTTTTCGTGCGCACCGCTGAAGGTGATGTCAGGGAATCAGTTGCAGCCGTGGAAAAAGCGTGGAAGGAGATCTATCCCAACAGTACCTTTGAATACGAATTCCTCGATCAGGATTTTAACTCCCAGTACAAGGCTGATGAAAAGAGGAGCATGATCTTTACAATGTTTTCAGGTCTTACTATTGTGATCGCCTGTCTCGGCTTACTTGGATTGTCTGCTTTCACCACCGAACAACGCACTAAAGAGATTGGTGTACGCAAGGTTATTGGCGCCAGCGTAAGAGGTCTCATTTATTTGGTTTCGAAAGAATTCTTTCTCCTTGTCGGGATCGGGACTATTATATCCTTTCCGTTTGCATGGTATCTCACGGAGGCATGGTTACAGAATTTTGCATACCGCATCGAGCTAATCCAGGAATGGCCCACGTTTTTCTTTTCCGCTTTACTCGCCTGCGTTATCACTCTCGCTACTGTTAGCTTCCACGTTGTACGCGCAGCCTCGGCTAATCCGGTGAAGGCGCTGAGGGAGCAATGAGCAGTGCGTGGGGGAGAGCTAATAGTAGCGACTGAGCGACGCACAAATCGCACACTCACACTCCCGGATCACCTACGGATAACGGATAACGGTTAACGAATAACGATTCTAAAAGGTAATGATGAACGTCGTCCCCTTGTCGACTTCGCTTTCGGCCCGGATAGTACCATTGAGTGCTTCGATTTGTGTCTTGATAAGGAAGAGACCTACACCGCGTGCTTCCTTGTGCTCGTGGAATGTTTTGTGAAGTCCGAATAGCTTGTCGCCGAACTTTGCCATGTCTATTCCCAGGCCATTATCGGTTACCGTCAAAACGGTAGATGTTCCCGTTCGGCGTGTACTGACAACAATATGCGGCTTGCGCTTCGGCGAACGATACTTTAATGCGTTGGTTAAGAGATTTTGAACTATACTTTCCAAATAACTTCTGGAATAATAAACGGACGGAGCCTCGTTAAAATCGAATGTAATCTGAGCCTCAGTTTGTATGAGTTCACCCTCCAGTGACTGAACGACCTTGTCGACGATCTCCTTGAACCTCACATTCACGCGTTCGATAGTCGTCTCCTTTTTCACCTTCAGCGTTTCCATAAGCTCATTCATGGTCTCGCCTAAATTGTTGGCGACGTTCTTAAGCTTCTCGAAAATTTGCTGGTATTCAGCAATTGAGCTGGTCGTATTAAGCAATCCTATCAGCGCTTTTATATTCCCGATGGGCGATCGAAGGTTATGTGAAATAATATGCGCAAACTCATCAAGCTGACGGTTTTGTTCCTGCAGCTTCAATGCGATTGCTTCGATGTTCTGTTTTGATCGCAATAGCTCCTGCTCCTGTTTCTTACGCTCCGTGATGTCAATGGCAGAAGCGTAAATGAGTTGATGATTTACATCAGCAGCGGCGGCCCAAAGCAGGCAGCGATAGGTTCCGTCCTTGCAACGATAGTGATTTTCGAAGGACAACAGATTATTTCCCTTCTCAAGCCGCGACATTGCATTTCGTGTCGCCTCCACGTCGTCAGGATGAACGAATTCGAAGAATTCTTTTGAACGATATTCCTGTTCACTCCATCCAAAGACTTGCGTCCACGTAGGATTTATCCTCTTAAAATAACCATCAAGGCCGGCAATCACATTAAGCGTAACCGGATTGTTGAACAACCTGTAATTTTCCTCGGCGACTTTCTGCAATTCCGTCTCGGCCTGCTTCTGACGGGTGATGTCGCTCATAAACCCTTCGATGAACTCGACCTGATCTCCGGATTGAACACCGGTTCCAACTTCATCCAGCCATCTCCATTCACCATTTCGATGCCGGATCCGGTAGCGAAGGTGAAACGTTCTTCTATCGTTCATCGCTAAGCCGAATTCACGGAAAATATATTCGCGGTCTTCGGGATGATATAGATCAGTAAAATTGATTCTGCCGGAAGTAAAGTCTTCTGCCTGATAGCCAGTAATGTGTTTTATTCCATCACTTAGATAAAGCATTGAAAATGTTTCATCGTTACGACACAAGTAGATCACTCCGGGGATATTTTCAGCAAGCGTTCTGAATTTCTGCTCACTTTTGGCAAGCAGTATTTCTGCATTTTTCTTTTCCGTGATGTTACGTATCAACATCAGGACCCGGTCGTCGTTGATGTAAGAGATCTTTGCTGAGCTCCACCTTCCTTGTCTCGTAGGGTATTCCACGAACTCTGACTGTTGAGTCTCCAGGACTCTGGCAATCGCTGTTCTGAACTGGATAGACAGATCTTCCGGCAAAACGTCTTCCAGCTTTTTACCGACATACTCTTCTCGCGGCGTTATATACAGCAGGTACTCTTTTTTTGTCCAGATGTTTGTATAGACGCCTTCACGGCTTACTTCCACGGCAATGTCATCGATAGAATTCAATAATGCCTGAAGATGTGATTCTGAGTCTCGCAACTTTTGCTCGGCCGTTTTTGAAACGGTTATATCGGTAGCTATACCTGCATATCCGGTCAGCTTTTTATTATCATCCCACAGTGCCGTGATCGAAAGCAGGACGGGAAAACGTGTACCGTCTTTTCTGATATAGGTCCACTCGCGACGGTCAGAGCTATCGTTTTTTCCTTTAAGCGTGAACACCTCGAAGTCTGGTTCAACGTCCCTTCCCAATTCAGCAGAGAGGGCTTCGGCATGTTCAATAAGCTCCAGTTTGTCGTGCAAAAGAACAGGTGAGGCTTTGCCGATCATCTCCTCTGCGGTGT
>DASVBA010000776.1:0-5925 GCA_036376095.1 Chryseolinea sp. | reverse complement strand
TCGATACTACCAGTATTTTTACCCGTGAGTCCGCGGTGTTGATTTCATAAAGACCTTTTCCTCCTGCGTTATTCTTTGCTTCATCGAGGTGAATTCCAAGGTACTCCAGGTTTTCAGTAGCTAGTCTCCTTGTTAGCGCATCATTTTCTCCGACACCTGCTGTAAAGACCAGGGCATCCAAACCATTCAGCACCGCTGTGTACGCCCCGATGTATTTTTTAATGTGATAGGCGTAAAGGTCATAAGCAAGTATCGCTTCCTCTCTCCCCTTTTTGTATTCAGCTTTCACTTCCCGCATATCGCTAAAGCCGGTAAGGCCAAGCATACCACTTTTTTTGTTGAGAAGGGTATTCACTTCGTCTAAAGGATACGAGAGCTCATTCACCATGTGAAAGATGACGGACTGATCAATATCACCGGTTCTCGTCCCCATGATAAGCCCATTCATAGGTCCAAAGCCCATGCTGGTATCAACACACACTCCATTCTTAATAGCACTCATGCTGCAGCCATTTCCCAAATGGACCGTAATGATTTTCGACTCCTCCATTTGCAAATACTTCACAGCCTTTTCCGAAACATATTTGTGACTGGTGCCGTGAAATCCGTACGCACGGATCCCGTGTTCGTCATAAAACGTTTTCGGAATGGCCATGCGATAGGCCACCGGAGGCATCGTTTGATGAAATGCTGTATCAAACACCGCTACTTGTTTGGCGCCGGAAAAGATCTGTTCGGCTACTTCAATTCCCAAGTAGTTGGGCGGGTTATGCAGCGGCGCCAGGGGAAAAAGCTCCTTTATTTTTTCTTTTACCTCATCGCTGATAACAATAGTATTCGAAAAGCTTTCCCCGCCATGAACCACTCTGTGCCCTACAACATCGATCTCTTTAGGGTCGCGAATGACTCCGATTTCGGGATCAACCAATAATCGCGCAACCTCCTTCAGCCCTGTCGCATGATCGCGTACAAGAATGCTTTCTTTACGTCTTTGTTCTTTCTCAGAGCGAAACGTTTTATGTTCAATAGTTGAGCTATCCAGTCCGATCCGGTCTACTATTCCGGAGCAGATGACAACAGCGTCAGGCATCCGGATAAGTTGATATTTTATAGAACTGCTTCCGGAATTAATAACAAAGACGTTCATAATCGATAACTGAATTTTATTGTTGGGCCTGAATGGCTGTGATCACTACGGTGTTGAAGATATCCTCGACGGTGCAACCACGGCTGAGATCGTTTACCGGCTTTTTAAGTCCTTGCAACATGGGGCCTATAGCCACCGCCCCGGTTTCGCGTTGCACGGCCTTGTAGGTATTGTTGCCGGTATTCAGATCCGGGAAGATCAACACGTTTGCCCTACCCGCCACTTCAGAATCAGGCATCTTCTTTTTACCGACGGAAGGATCCACGGCAGCGTCGTATTGAATAGGCCCCTCGACTTTAAGGTCCGGTCTCCGTTCCCGGACGAGCGCTGTGGCTTTCCTCACCTTCTCTACGTCTTCGCCCTCACCGGAAGTACCCGACGAGTACGACAACATGGCAACCTTTGGCTCAATACCAAACATGATACTGCTTTCCGCGGAGGAAATTGCTATGTCCGCCAGTTGTTCAGCGGTAGGATTTGGATTTACCGCGCAGTCACCGAAGACGGAAACGCGGTTCGGCAGACACATAAAGAATATGGATGAAACCGTAGTCACGCCGGGTTTTGTTTTCACAAACTGCAATGCCGGACGAATAGTGTGCTGAGTGGTGTGCAAGGCTCCGGAAACCATTCCGTCAGCTTCCCCTTTAAACACCATCATAGTACCGAAATAGGAAACATCCTGCATTAAGTCACGTGCCATTTCCATCGAAACGTTCTTGTGCTTCCGGAGTTCATAAAGCGTTTCTGCATATTCATTGTAGCGATCCGATGTTACGGGATTAATGATCTTCACTTTATCTAAATCCAACGATAAGTTCAGACGCTTCACTGCAGCGGCAATAGTTTCCTTGTTTCCCAAAATAGTCAGATCAACTACATTCTGTTTGATCAGTGAATCGGCCGCTGTCAAAATACGATCATCATCGCCTTCCGGCAGCACGATGTGTTTTTTATGCTCTTTGGCCCGCTTCACAATCTGATACTGAAACATCCGCGGTGTAAGTATCTTGCTGTGAAAAGAAATGATCTTTTTCTCAAGCGACCTGACGTCGACATGTTTATCAAATATGCTGATGGCCAGCGCTATTTTTTCTTTGTTATCCGCCGAGATCCTCGACTGCGTGCCGGCAACACGGCTTACGGTTTTGAAGGTTCCGGTCTCCACAGAAATGATAGGTACGACGGTGTCCAGGCCTTCGATTAGATTTATAATACTTTGCTCCGGCACCAGCCCGCCCGTTAACACGATGCCTGCAACTTTCGAGTATTTTTTTGAAATGTTCGCCTGAAGGGCTCCAATGATGATATCGCCACGGTCGCCCGGGGTAACGACCAACGTATTCTTGCTGAATCGCATCAGGCAATTGTGCAACTGCATCGCACCCACGATAGAATCGTCTACCGGATTGGAAAGTAAGTTTTCGCCAAACAAGATTTTTCCACCAACCGATTGAAAGATTTCTTTCATCGTCGGACTATCCAAATCTTTGTTTCGCGGTATCGATGTTACGATTAAATCTGAAGGGAGCGCTTTGGTGAGTTGTGCCCGGATCTCTGCTTCTCTGTCGGGATCGATTTTATTGGCCACAACGGTAAAGACCACAACGCCGTTATCGACAAAACTTTTAGTGGCGTTCACAGCGGCGTCAACAATTTCGGTAGGGGATTTACCTTGTCCATTCAAAATAATAGCCGCAGGTATACCCAGATTCTTCGCGATGGAGATATTGCCGCCAAACTCGCCGATCGCATTGCCGCCAATAAAGTCGGTTCCCTCAACCACTACAAAATCATGGTTTTCCTGAAGGTGCTTAAACCGGCTTATGATACTATCAATGATATGCGCTTCTTTTCCGGCATTGATATGTTTCATCATCTCACTGCGCGTAAATACAAACATATCTTCGTACGCCGTGTCTAAGTTGAAAAAGC
Source organism: Chryseolinea sp. (assembly GCA_036376095.1). Classification (GTDB taxonomy): domain Bacteria; phylum Bacteroidota; class Bacteroidia; order Cytophagales; family Cyclobacteriaceae; genus Chryseolinea. Next base: position 2,843 of record DASVBA010000776.1, on the reverse strand, counting down.
GGGCGATCGAATCAATGTGGCCCTCTTTTTCCGGCCCCTCATTGCTGATAACGGGCTTGAAGAAAGCGATCCTCGCCGCTTTTCCCACTAGTAAATTGACAAGGCCAAGCGAGATGATTGACTTGCCGGAATAGGGCTCTGTGGTGGCGAGGTAAATTGCATTTATCATATTAAGGGCTTTTTGATAATACTTAAGGAATGCCGACGGTTTTGGTTGGCAAAATAAGAACTAATGCCTTCAAAAATCTATGATATTTATCAGAGTAAAAAATCGACTACAATTTCTTCGAAATACGTCAACAACTATCGGCGTCGTGATAATGGAACAAGGTACTTAATACGCAACAATCAATATATCAACCCCTCCTGGCGAAATGTTACGACGGGCTGAACCTTGACCGCCGGAACGCCCAACGCAGGGCCGGAGGTGTGAACGAGATCGTTAACATGATCACCATTACGATGATCGCGTAGAATTGGGCATTGATCACTCCGACGGACTTTCCGATACTCATAAAAATCAACGCAACCTCTGCCCTGGGTATCAACGCAATACCAACCACAAGTCTGCTCAAATGTTTTGGCAAGAAGATACCGGCCCCTAACTTTCCCAATATTGCCACTACTGTGATCAGCAGTCCGATGCCGATTACCTTGAAATCGGCCAGAAGCGTGATGTCTACCTGAGCGCCCATGAGCACAAAAAATACGGGTACAAAAATCCCTTCGATGGGCGCAATTAACTTTTCAACGGTATGATGAAGGTCTTCCGTACTGGCAAATAGCTTCTCCGTGATCATTAGCCCTGCAGCGAACGCACCAATGGTCATCGCCAGCCCAATGTAGTCAGCCAGCCAGCACATAAGCAGCAGGAGAATAATCGGAAAGAGCAGCCGGATGTTTTGCGGGTCAAGCTTTTCAATGGGTTTAATGATCAATGGCATAATGTAAAGTCCCGTTAAAACAACTGCGCCAAGAAATGCAACCGCTTTAAGCAACAGGATTAGCACAGGCCCGAACTGAAGCGAGCCGGAACTCACAACACCAGAAAGAATAGCAAGCAACACCAGCCCCAGGATGTCGTCAAATACAGCAGCGCTCATCACCATTTTAGCTTCCGGCATTTCCATACTATTCATTTCCTTAAAAACCCTGGCGGTGATTCCTGTACTGGATGAACACAAGGCACCTCCGATAAACAACGGAAGCCTTGGGTCCGCGCCAGGGAATAGGAGAAGCGTAACAAAATATCCAAGAATGCCAGACCCGGCAATTCCAAGAGCAGCAACCAAAACGGCCTGGGGACCCAGCCGTATGATCTCCAGTATGTTCGATTGCAACCCGACGGAAAACAAGAGCAGTGCAATACCAAAACTTGAAAACAAGAGGAGAATTCGAGCCATCGGGACAATGTTTTCAGCATTACCTTCTCTAAAGACTTCCTGCAGTGACGCTTTTTCATCCGGGCTCAACGATGAAGCATTGACGCTGGCCGTTACGGCATCATCGAGCGGTACATTGCTGTCAATTTTTTGAAAGACCTCGTGTATGACATTCTGATTCCGTATGACAACAATTCCCGGGCGGTGCATGGCGCTGAGGATTGTGCCAATGAGAATGCCCATCATCACTTCACCCAACACCAAAGAAACGTTCAGTTTTCGGGCAACAAAACGGCCCACAAGAGCCGCGACCAAAACGATACCGAAGCCTTCAAATGCGGGAGCAAATGGATCACTCTGGGCGCTTGTGTTAATACAAGAGCCCATAACCAGCAGAACCAAAATAGACAGCAACGAAAGTTTTTTCATGGGATCAGCCGGGCTAATATAGAAAAATGTAAATAGTTATTTAGGCAGCCCGAGCCTTGCTTCGCGAATAGTTTTCAAATTTCAGGTCATCAAGCTTTTGGGATCAAAACTTTTGGTATAGTGTCGGTTTTTTTAAAACAGAATGAAGTGTAATCAATCTTAATTTCTTACTTTGTTCATTAACAAATGCTATGTGATGGATAGTTACCTCATTAAACATTCAGCTGGTCCCAGGTTTTTCTTTACTTGCATTGTCTGCTTTTTTGTTTTTTTCTTTCAGAGCTGCGGAAGAAAAAGCGATACGGGCCCTGAACAGGCGGAAAGAGAAGCAGTCGTTATGCGTGATGAAGTGCTGAGATCGCTGAACACTTCTAAAGTAACGGAACAACTACATGCCAGCGGTGCCCCCTTCGATAGCCGATTGTTGCACGATGTGAACCGGGCAAAGTATATTAAACGTGACAATAAAGCAGCTGCTGCCCTGAACTTTGGAGTTTATATGTCTGATCTCAGTTACCTGATGGCATTTAATAAACGGGATGAAGCCGGTCTTTATTTTGAGGCATGCTACCAGATTTCCGACTATCTGGGAATGAAAAAACAATTTGGCCAGGCGCTGCAATTTGGTTTCAACGAAATTATCTCCGGTGATGAAAGATTGGAAAAGTCATTTGATCATCTTTTTAAAGAGGCCGATAATACCGTAACCGAAGAAGAATTCAAAAAGTACCATGCTGCTTCACTGACGGGATACTATATCGAAGAGTTATATCGCCTGTCATCATTCGTACAGTCCTACGTTCCTGCTGACAGTACTGACCATATATTTATTTCAGGTGTAAGAACGTTGGTAGATCAAAACGATGAGTTGAACAATCTGGCAAGTTACTTTGACCATATCAAGATGAAACCAGAAGGGATCTCTGCGTATCAAGATTTGCTGGAACTTCAAAAAAAGTATTTGGCACTGGACCGGGAAAAACTGCTAAGTGAAACTGATCCTTCCACCCTGCTGAAGAATGAAGAGCTGAA
>DASVBA010000759.1:0-3734 GCA_036376095.1 Chryseolinea sp. | reverse complement strand
TGCTGAGAAGCGGTGGTAAATTCGGCATTTAACTTCGCGATCTCCGGTGACGACTCACCTTCCCGCATCAACGTCTGCGTCTTACGAATGACTTCGATTTCAGGAGAGCCCTTGACCTCGGCAAATCCATTTGGATCGTTGCCATCGACATTTACTTCGATATTGCTCTTATACAAGATCACATCTACAAATTGACGGTTGAAGAAATTAACTTTGTAATAACCCGGCTCGGTCAAATTTATCTTTTTGGAGAATGTATAGTTGCTTTTAAGCATTACCGTATCCTGCCAGCCAAGAGCGCCGTTCTTTATTTCCTGGATGATTATTTGACCGTTTTGCGGAAATCCAACTTTACCACTCACAGTAATCGACCACCCCGCACTTCCGCCGTCTTCCTTGGTTGAAAAAGAACAGGAGAAACAGAACAGGAACAATAAGAAACAAAGGGCAATTTTTCTACCTAATGTGTTTGTGAATAGTTTCGAATGATCGGACCACAATTCACTTATCACTAAACTATTTTTAATCCTCATACTTGCTCAAGTTTTTTGGTGATCAATTCATTTGCAACCTTCGGGTCTGCTTTACCCTTGCTTCTTTTCATTACTTCTCCCATGAACATTCCGACAATACCCTTCTTGCCGTTCTTATACTCCTCCACCTTTAACGGAAATTCCTTCAAGACTTCATCGATAATCGGAATGATGGCATCATGATTACTTTCCTGGATAAGGTTCAATTGTTGTGCCACTTCGAGGGCAGACTTGTTTGGATTCTTCAGCAATTCAGGAAAAACACGCTGAGAGGCAACAGAGAAGCTGGTCTTGTTCGAGTCAACCAGGTTCATCAACTCAATTAGGACTTTCGGTGCTATGGGAAACTCATTAGCGGACAATGAGAACTCGTTCAAATATGACTTTACCGGTCCCATCACCCAGTTTGACGCCGCCTTATAATTCTTCGTCAGCTTGCATACCTCTTCGAAATACATCGCAACGTCTTTTGTGTCTGTCAAGACATGGGCATCATATTCCGGCAGCTTATACTCTTCAACGTATTTTGTATAGAGCTCCCTGGGCAATGCAGGCAACGAGCTTCTGATCTCTTCCAGCCATACATCCGATACAATAAGCGGACTGAGGTCGGGATCCGGGAAGTAGCGATAGTCATTCAATTCTTCCTTGGTACGCATCCCATAGGTCAAACCGGATGAAGCTTCGAACGTGCGCGTTTCCGAAAAGATAGTCTTTCCTTTTTCAATCTCCTCGATCTGCCTCTCGATCTCGTGATCGATAGCGCGTTGCACGTTACGGATCGAGTTCATATTTTTTACTTCAACTTTTTTTCCAAATTCCCTGGCTCCGTTTAGCATTACGGAAATATTGGCATCACATCGAAGGCTTCCTTCTTCCATGTTTCCGTCGCATATATCGAGGTAACGGACAAGCTTACGGATCTCCGTGAGGTAAGCATAAGCTTCTTCGGACGTTTTGATTTCCGGCTGACTGACTATTTCTATCAAAGGAACTCCTGCTCGGTTGAAATCTACCAGCGTATCCGTTTCATCAGCCAGGTGCATCGACTTGCCGGCATCTTCTTCGATGTGAATCCGGTGAAGTGAAATATTACGCGGTCCTTCTTTCGAATCGATAGTAATAAACCCGCCGACACAGATCGGAGTACGGTCCTGAGTGATCTGATAACCCTTTGGAAGATCAGGATAGAAGTAATTCTTGCGGTCAAATATGTTAAAACGGCTAATCGTCGAGTGACATGCCAATCCCATTTTTATAGCGTACTCCACCACGCGTTTGTTCAAGCGGGGCAATGTACCGGGATGAGCCAACGTTATAACGCTCACGTTGGTATTCGGCAGACTTCCGTATTCCGTGGAGTCAGTATTATATATCTTGCTCTTAGTAAGCAACTGCGCATGCACCTCAAGCCCAATAACTGCGGTATATTTATCTCTTATCGATTTGTCCATAGAATTGATTTACGTCCTTAAATCACGATTTAAAGACCGCTCGTTCCAACCTGATAATTCCGTCATTGTAATCTCCCATTTTCAATAGAGCTCTCGAATTTTCGGCGGAGATCACATTAAGCTTGATAATTTCACTTTCAACCTTTCCAAGGCGAAGATCTACGGTGACATTCAGATTATCCCCGCGACCAGTCAGATTATCTACCCGGTCAGTATGATTATCTACCCGGCCTGTCAGATTGACAACAGTTCCCGTGAGCACGTCAATTTTGTGCAACATCTCAGACAACAATTCAACGCCTTTAGGCTCATTTTCCATAACGGGTTTTTTATTGTATCAATTTACGAGCTTTTTCTATAACAGCACTTAATCCATCAAGGTTCTTCCCTCCTGCTGTTGCAAAGAAAGGCTGGCCGCCACCACCACCGTCTATTTCCTTAGCGAGCTCTTTAACCATATTGCCTGCATGGAATGAATTGGTCTTAGCTAACTTCTCGCCAATCATAACAGCCACCTGAGGCTTGTTGTCGATCTCTGCCGCAAGCACCAGCACGAGGTCATCGAATTGATTTCTTAGGCCGTACGCAATATTTTTCAGAATATCTGCATTCGGTACACTTACACGTTCGATAATAACACTATGTCCGTTGTTCTTAACAGCTTTTGATGCCAGCAGATCTTTTAGCGTATTTGCCTGCTCCTGCTGAAATCCTTCCACTTTCTTTTCCAACAAATGTCTTTCTTCCAGCAGGCTCTTCGTCGTAGAAACAAGGTCCTTCGGGTTCTTCAGCAACACCCGAACCTGATCCAGCAATTGCAATTCCTCGCGAATGTAACGCTCCGCTTCATCGGCAGTTATTGCTTCAATTCTCCTCACTCCTGCCGCCACAGAACTTTCAGAGACGATCTTGAACAAACCAATTTGTCCAGTAGCCTGTACGTGAGTGCCTCCACAAAGTTCAACAGAAAATGAGGGATCAAACGTGATAACTCGAACAAAGTCTCCATATTTTTCGCCAAAGAGGGCCATCGCACCAAGCGTTTTTGCTCTTTCTATTGGGACGTTGCGCTTCTCGTCCAGCTTTACATTCTCCCTGATCTTGCGATTGACTATTTCTTCAACTTTCGAAATCTCTTCCGGCGTCATCGCAGCGAAATGGGAAAAGTCGAAACGTAATATTTTTTCGTTCACCAGCGAGCCCTTCTGCTCCACGTGTTTCCCCAGCACCTGACGTAGTGCAGCGTGAAGCAGGTGAGTAGCCGAATGATTGTCCATCGACAAGGAGCGCTTTCTCGCATTTACAGACGCATTAAAAGTAGCATTGAGATCTGCCGGCAACTTTTCGGAAACATGAACGATCAATTCATTTTCCTTCTTGGTGTCCGTAATAAAGATTTTTTCAGCGCCTGACTCTATCACACCGGTATCACCGACCTGTCCGCCGCTTTCGGCATAAAATGGCGTTCTGTCGAAGACAAGCTGAAACAGTTCTTTGTTCTTTTGTTTGATCCTGCGGTACTTAATTATTCTTACGGCTGATTCCAGAAAATCGTATCCGATAAACTCCGTCTTCTCGTCGTCACCAACCAATATCCAATCGCCAGTCTCTTTAGCGGCATCAGCCTTAGATCGATTCTTTTGCTTCTCCATTTCAACCTTGAAGCCAGACTCATCAACGGACAGACCTTTCTCGCGTGCAATCACCGACGTGAGGTCTAATGGAAAACCAAATGTATCATAGAGTT
>DASVBA010000752.1:0-3955 GCA_036376095.1 Chryseolinea sp. | reverse complement strand
TCGGCATGAAGTTGGAGTTCAACTTTTCACTCGAGGATGGTAACTGGCATCACAACGGTCTGAGCAGTAAAGGTGAGCCGGTGAATGAAATTTGGACCAAGCGGGAAAAACTGGGACTCTAACGGGAATGGAACGGATCTGCTACATTTTCAATCGTCGATGGTAAGACAACGTCAAACTGAATTGATCAAATCGAAGGCGCTCGAATTGGGTTTTTCATTTTGCGGAATTTCAAAGGCCGAGTTTTTGAAGGATGAAGCCCCGCAGCTCGAAGAGTGGCTCAAGAGGAACTATCAGGGCAAGATGAGTTACCTCGAAAATCATTTCGACAAAAGACTCGATCCGAGGCTTCTTGTCCCTGGCGCGAAATCTATTATCAGCTTAATCTATAATTATTATCCTGAAAGGGATCTTGGCCGTGGCGATGACTTGAAGGTTTCGAAATATGCTTACGGGGAGGACTATCATATAGTAGTTAAAGAAAAGTTGAACGAGCTGATCCAAAGCGTGAGAGATGACATTGGGGATGTAGGTGGGAGGGCGTTTGTTGACTCCGCCCCTGTCATGGAAAGGGCATGGGCTAAGAGGAGTGGTATTGGATGGATTGGAAAAAACAGTCTGCTGTTAAATCGGGAGATGGGCAGCTTCTTCTTCCTTGCCGAGCTTATTCTTGACCTTGAGCTGGAGTATGATACCGCTATCAAAGATTACTGTGGATCATGCACAGCATGTATAGATGCCTGCCCAACGGACGCAATCGTCGACCCCTATGTAGTAGATGGCAGCAAGTGTATCTCTTATCTTACCATTGAACTCAAAGATGAAATCCCCAAGGAGGTAAAAGGAAAATTCAACAATTGGATCTTTGGCTGCGACATATGCCAGGATGTATGTCCATGGAATAGTTTTTCAAAGCATCATAACGAAGAACGATTTGACCCGACTCCCGAATTTCAAGCAATGACAAGACAGCAATGGCTCGAGATCACCGAGGACGTATTTAAACAGATGTTCAAAAAATCCGCCTTGCAACGCACGAAATTCTCCGGCATTAAGAGAAATGTTTCATTTGTGGTGGATAACAATAAGTCAGGCCCTAAGGATGAGGACTGAATTGCCGACAAAAAAAGAAAGCCCTCAATGTTGAGGGCTCTTTAATTTTTTCAAGTCTACATTTTCAAGCTAACACGAAGCAACGGTTCAGTATTTCTTCATGTTCATTCCCAAACCTGGTGTAGCACCACCGCTTGAGCTCGTTTACTTCTTCACCTATTAATAATTTGAGGGCCTTGCGCAACTCTTTTTCGAATAGGAGTGCGCTAAAACTCACTTTCGTGAGCACTGTTTTTACATAGTTCAGCATGGCAAAAATCTGAATAGTTCAAAAAATTAGTTTCCTAACAAGTGTTAAGTTAAAGAATTGAATAAATAACTAAAAGAACAATTTAAATTTTGTTTGTTCTCCCGAAACGCAAGGTAATTTTTGAACCCCAATAATACTAATTGGCCAAAATTCAACAAATACTGCATTTTTCGGACGGTTTTGGCGTTTAACATTTAATTGTAACGATTAGCTTGCAGCCAGATTTCATATGAAGGTAACTTTTTCGATAGGCCAGTTATTCCTCCTTTTTTTGACCGTTTTTACGGCCCAAACCCTTTTGGCCCAAAACGTCGAGATCACTTTGGGCCCCGATGAAGTGGGGGAAAACCAAACCTGGACTATTACGGTGACCGTCCAAAACGACCGGCTGAAGAGTTACGACAACTTTCCGGAAATCCCCGGATTCCGTAAACGTGGTCAGTCAACCCAATCCACAACCAATATCGTAAACGGCCAAATGTCGTCCTCGCAGAGTGTCATCATGACGTATCTCCCGGAACGTCAGGGAACATTTACGATTCCGTCATTCACCATGAAGGTAAATGATAAGCCTATTAATGTGGCTGGAAAAAAAGTGAAAGTGGGCCAACCTGTACAACAACAGCAGAAAGATCCATTCAAGAGTTTCTTTGACAGGTCGACGGATGACTATTTTGATCGCGGAGAGACGGAGTTTGTTGACGTTAAAGAAGACGCATTTCTGGCCCTCACAACGAGCAAGGACCAGGTTTATGTTGGTGAAGGATTTAACGCCACGCTTTCCTTTTTTGTCTCACAGGAGAATCGCGCGCCCCTTCAATTTTACGAGTTGGGCAAGCAATTAGCCGAGATCTTGAAAAAGATCAAACCTGTAACCTGTTGGGAAGAAAATTTCAACATTGAAAACATCGAAGGCGAGAATGTGCGTATCAATGGACAGGATTATACCCAATATAAAGTCTATCAGGCGACATATTTCCCTCTTAACTCGGAACCAATCGTTTTTCCAAGTATAGGCCTTGAGATGATCAAATATAAGGTGGCTAAGAATCCCTCTTTTTTTGGACAGAACCGAAAAGAAGATTTTAAGAAGTTCTTTACCAAGCCAAAAACCGTCACCGTTCGGGAATTACCACCACATCCGATGAAGGACGCAGTGGCGGTCGGTGATTACAGACTTGATGAACGCATCCGAAGCACAGACCTTGAAACGGGCCAAAGTGCGGGCTATAACTTCAATATTTTTGGCGAGGGAAACATTTCCTCTATCGATAAGCCCGCCGTGAAGAGCGACGAGAAGTTTGAATTTTATGAACCTAATGTTCGCCAGGATATTACACGACAAAACAACAGAGTTACCGGAACGAAATCCTTCAGCTACTTTATGATACCTAAAGAACCGGGAAAGTATAGGCTGGGAGATTATTTTCAATGGGTATTCTTCAATCCGAGGATCAGTAAGTACGACACACTGAAATCCCAACTCACTCTTTATGTAACCGGTGAAAGCAAAAAGAATGAAGCCATCCTGTCAAACGACCTGGGTGATTTTTATGACAAAATCGGAACAACAGATAACACACTGAGGACCATTGAAGATCGACGCTGGCAGAAATGGGCTTTCAATGGGTTTATTTTCGTTGTGTTAGGCGCTTCTGTCTATCTCGTGTTCAAAAAATAATCCTTAACATTGTGCGCTCCGTTATCCCGATATTTATTGGGACTGGGACGCATGCTAAATCAAGAATGAGCAATTCTTACGGAACACTTTTTAGAATTACTACTTTCGGCGAGTCCCACGGACCGGCTATAGGCGTTATTATAGACGGTTGCCCTGCAGGTCTTACAATTGACGATGCATTCATCCAATCGGAACTAGACAGAAGAAAGCCAGGCCAAAGCAAAATAACCACGCAACGGAAAGAGGATGATGTGTTTAGAATCCTGTCGGGGACGTTCGAGGGAAAGTCGACAGGCACTCCGATCGCCATCGTGATAGAAAATCAGGACCAGCGAAGCAAAGATTACAGCCACATTGCTGAGACTTTTCGTCCCTCTCATGCTGACTTTACTTACGAATCGAAATACGGCGTTCGTGACTACCGGGGTGGAGGAAGAAGTTCTGCGCGAGAGACCGCTGCCAGAGTCGCTGCCGGCGCCATAGCGAAATTACTTTTGTCGAGGGAGGGAGTTCAAATTAATGCATTTGTATCCCGGGTCGGAGAAATTGAAGCGCCACATTACGCAAGCTTGGATCTTAACAAGACCGAGGAAAATATCGTACGTTGTCCCGACGCAGCAACTGCTGAAAAGATGATTGCGCTTATAGACAAAGTGCGTTTAGAGCGGGATACAATTGGAGGAATTGTCACCTGTGTTATTAAGAATACGCCGGTAGGATTGGGAGAGCCCGTGTTCGACAAACTTCATGCTGAGCTAGGCAAAGCAATGCTGAGCATTAATGCAGTGAAAGGATTTGAGTATGGCAGCGGTTTTGAAGGTATCCGGATGCGTGGTTCACAACATAACGATGAATTTTTCAACGACGGCGGAAAGATCAGAACGAAGACCAACTTTTCAGGCGGTATACAA
>DASVBA010000744.1:0-2506 GCA_036376095.1 Chryseolinea sp. | reverse complement strand
TGCCACCTTCGCCAAGGCTACGGCGGACGATGCCACCTTCGCCAAGGCTACGGCGGACGATGCCACCTTCGCCAAGGCTACGGCGGACAAAGCCACCTTCGGCAAGGCTACGGCGGACAAGGCCGATGGAAAGTATGAACCAACGGTCATCGTAAGTACAAAAAATCTTGGTAACAAGATTGAGATAAGTGTAAAGGACAACGGCAACGGTATCCCTGAATCTGTCAAAGAGAAAATATTTCAACCTTTCTTCACCACGAAACCAACTGGTCAGGGCTCAGGGTTGGGATTAAGCTTGAGTTACGACATTGTGAAGGCGCATGGTGGAGAACTTTATGTTCGGACAAATGAAGGAAGTGGGTCGGAATTTATTATTCGACTTTAAAACTCAGCATATGAAAAAAATTGCCCTGGGATTTATTTTTTTCGCCGCTATACAAGTCTGCTTCAGCCAGCAGAGAATAGAGAACGAATTAAATAAATACCTGGTTGATTCGGCTGCAATAGCCCAGTTGCAGAGAAAGCTGCATAATTCAAAAGAGGATTCTTCAAGAGTAGACATTCTGACTGACCTAGTTCGACAATATTCCAACAACCTGGATTCAGGGTTGTATTATTCTTTCATGGCACTCAATCTTTCGCGAAAGATAAATTATCATAAAGGCGAGTTACTTGCACTACTTGGATTGGAGAATAGTCTAAGGCATCATGGCCTGCTTCTGAAGGCATTTAATATTAGCCACAAAGGGCTTCAAGTCTCCACGCGTTATCAGGATAAATTTTTTGAGGCCACATTCCTTGGCGAGCTAGGTATTCTTTACCGGGATTCCGGAGTATTCCCAGAGGCCATGAAGTATTTGAAGAGGGCTATGGATCTCTATGATTCACTTGGAGAGAAATACTTCTCTGCTTACCAGCTCAATAATATTGGTGAAGTATATCTGCTTAAGAATCAACCGGACACTGCTTTGTTACGCTGTCGCTTGGCGTTAAAAGGAATGGAAGGAGCCCCACCTGGTTTTTTTTGGATAACCTTCTATACATGTCTTAACATGGGCAACATTTTTATGCTCCAGGCAAACTACGATTCCTCGCTTTATTACCTCAAAACCGCCAAACAGATCGCACGTTTTAACGATCACCAGGTCTATACGAATTTGTCAATAGCAAAAGTGTTTGATAGAACGGGCATGAGGGATTCTTCTTTGTATTACGCCAGCGAAGCGAATCGCGTCGCATTCGCGACCGGTGCTTACTCCTTTAATGCGGACGTCAATGATTTTCTGGGAAAGTTTTATCAGGACAAGGATATTAACGAGTCAATAAACTTTACACGTCGGTCGCTGGCGTACAAAGACAGTCTCTACAGACAAAGTGTGATCTTTGGTTTTGAGAACTTCGATGAACTCGACGAACAGGAAAAACAATTTGAGATACAATCCGCCCAGGCGGCTTATCAATTCAAGGCTCGTTTGATCGGCCTCTTGACGGGAGTACTCGTGCTGTTGATCATCATTGGAATTCTTGTAAGAAACTATCGACAGAAGCAGAGGTCGATCATTCTCCTGAACAAACAAAAGGACGAAATAAACAGCGCAAAGGAGAAAACAGAAATCGCGTTGAGTGATCTGAAAGCAACACAGTCACAGTTGATACAATCAGAAAAAATGGCAAGCCTCGGTGAGCTTACCGCAGGCATTGCCCATGAAATTCAAAACCCCCTGAATTTCATCAACAATTTTTCCGAGGTAAACGCCGAATTGGTTGAGGAACTGAAAGAAGAGTTGGCCACCGGCGACAAACAAGCCGCGGAAAAAATCGCGAACAACATCAAAGACAATCAGGAAAAGATCACCTTCCACGGGAATAGGGCAGACGCAATCGTGAAGGGCATGCTCCTGCACAGCCGAGGCCGTTCCGGGGAGAAAGAGTTAGCCGACATAAACGTGCTCTGCGACGAATACCTGCGACTCGCGTTTCATGGGTTTCGCGCAAAGGATAAATCTTTCAGCGCAAAGTTTAACACTGCTTTTGATCCGGACCTGCCGAAAGTAAACGCCGTTCGGCAAGATATCGGAAGAGTCCTACTAAACCTTATTAACAATGCATTCTATGCCGTCCGCGAAAAAGCAAAGAACCATCCTGACGGGTATGAGCCTACGGTATTGATCAGTACAAAAAAAGTGAAAGCCAGCCCGGAGGACCGGACCGGACGGGACAAAGTTGAGATCCGTGTGAAGGATAACGGTGACGGTATCCCGGACGAACACAGGGAGAAGATCTTTCAACCGTTTTTTACTACCAAGCCTACCGGACAGGGGGCAGGATTGGGGTTGAGCATGTCATATGATATTGTAAAAGCTCATGGCGGCGAATTGAGTGTTGAAGAAAATGCAAAAGAAGGAACTACCTTTCTCGTGAGATTGCCGATTTGATAGATAGGTCCTGTAATATGAAAGTGATTACAATATCATCCGTTCAAGAATTAAGCTAATGAAGAAGAGTC
>DASVBA010000739.1:0-7836 GCA_036376095.1 Chryseolinea sp. | reverse complement strand
CAAGACAATCGTTAGTACCGCTAGATAGTCGCCTTCCGAAAACTCCCGCCTGCGTCCTTTAGGCAGTCAACACTCAGGTGGAGTTGGCTGTTGACTTAATAGCGTTGAAGGGGCAAAGAGGTCTCAATCACCAAAAGTAATTCCCAATCCTTTCGCGGCCTGAACGAGATAAGAGTCTTTGTTCACGATGTTGTATTCCTTTGTCGCTTCGTCGAGTGTAACGGAGGTGATGCTATTGTTTCTAAATGCTACCATGCGTCCGAAATTCTTCTCGAGAACAAGTTCAAATGCTTTAACGCCGAATAATGTCGCCAATATGCGATCGAAAGCAACGGGACTTCCGCCGCGCTGAACGTGGCCAAGTACGGTTTCCCGTATCTCGGCGGTGCATCCCGCGTCCTTTAATTGTTTTGAAAGCTGATAGGCGACACCTCCGAGACGGACATGCTCGGAACCTTTTTCACCGGCCATTGACGTAACAGATCCTTCTTTTGCTTTAGCACCTTCTGCAATCACAATATTGATGAATCCTTTTCCTTTTTTATATCGTGAGGCTATACGTTTTACAAGCTTATTAACGTCATACGGGATTTCCGGGATCAGGCAGATCTCTGCACCGCCTGCGATGGCGGTGTGAAGCGCTATCCATCCGGCATCTCGTCCCATAACTTCCATGATCATGGTGCGGTGATGGCTTTCTGCTGTGGTTACCAGCTTGTCAAAACTGTCTGTAGCAATTTGTACCGCGGTTTGGAAACCAAAGGTCATGTCCGTGGCACAAAGATCATTGTCAATCGTCTTTGGTACCCCGATCATAGGCAATCCTTTTTTATGTAGCGTGCTTGAAATTTTTTGAGAGCCGTCGCCCCCGATGTTAATAATTGCGTCGAACTTCAAATCCTTAAGTTTTTTCACCAACTCGTCGGAGCGATCGACGAATTTAATGGTACCATCGGCCTGTTTTTCCGGAAACTTGATAGGGTTATCCTTATTGGTAGTTTTCAAGATCGTTCCACCTTTCACGTGGATACCTGCGGTAGTCTTGCTTTTCAGAGGAATTATTCTCTGCGGGTCTTTCAAGACGCCGTTAAATGCTTCAATGCTGCCATAGATCTCCCAGTCTTTTTCTCGTCGCGCACGTTTGGCGATTCCGCGTATAACTGCGTTGAGACCAGGGCAATCGCCACCTCCTGTGAGAATGAGAACTTTTTTAGACATGATCGTATCTTAGTTGAGTATCTTCAATATTAAAAATAAGTTTAGAGTTGACAAAAGATAACGTTCAGCCGGAGTAAAATAAAGGCGATATGTCGAAACTTTTTGCGCCGTCCGTTCATCATCACCTAAACTTGGATCATGCTAAGCCTTAAAGTTTTTATCAGGTTTCTTTGGAAGAACAAGGCTCTTACGCTTATCAATATAGGTGGCCTTTCTATCGGCATTGCCAGTTGCCTTTTCATCAATCTGTTTGTCAACGATGAGCTGAGCTACGACCTCCACGAAAGGAACATCGATAAGATATACCGTATTGTGACAAAGATTGTTTCGGAAGGATCCGTGGATCGAATGGCTATCACGACGTCGGCTCTCGCCGACCACATCGAACAGAACTACCCGGAGGTGGAGAAAGTGGTACGGTTCAGCGTTATGGGTAACGATGTTAATGTCAAACGTGGGGGTGCTCTTTACAAGGAGAAAAGAATCATTAAAGCTGATGCCGACGTATTCGATGTTTTTTCTTACGAAATCACCAAGGGTGACCCTTCATCCGCCCTTAAGCTTCCCTATCAGGTTGTATTAACCGAATCTTCTGCCGAAAAGTATTTTGGAGCCACAGACCCATTGGGGCAAGAGCTCACCATATTCGACAAAGAACATACAGTGAGTGCGGTAATGAAGGATCCTCCACCAAATTCCGACCTGCGATTCACCATGCTGACCTCCATGGATAGCACGAATCGCCCTGACGATTGGTTTGATTTTGATTATCGTGTATATGTTTTGTTTCGTGAGAATAGCATCACTTCAGCAGGTTTTATTCCTGCCTTCGAAAAGAAAATCAATGAAATTATAGAGGATAAAGTTAATCGCTATTTGAGGGAGAATAAGCACGTTCTTATTTTTTCCTTACAGGTCCAGCCGCTGAGGGGGTTACACTTTCAAGAGCCCCTTTTGTACGACACACCAAAAGGCAATAAGAGCTATGTGTACATTTTTAGCTGTGTGGCAATTCTTATCCTTTTTATTGGCTGCCTGAACTATATCAACTTCTCTATACTACAATCTATCGAAAGAGGTAAGGAGGTGGGCATACACAAAGTAATAGGAGCCAGGTTTTCGCAATTGGTAGCTCGCTATCTGACTGAATCTTTCCTTTTAAGTGCGATGTCTGTCGTACTTGCAATTCTTATTGTAATGATTTTAATGCCCGTGTTTAACGGTGTGGTTGAACGCCATTTTACAATTAATGAACTCTTCAGCATTAGATCCATTCTTGTAATAGTAGCTATCCTGGTGGTAGTTGGACTTATTGCCGGGAGTTATCCCTCGTTTTATACTTCTTCGATCAAACCGGTACTCGCCTTGAAAGGTAATATTGCCTCGCCGCGCGGACAATTGATTCGAAAAATTTCCGTGGGCGCCCAGTTTTTCATTTCTATTGGTTTGGTCATTTGCACTTTTATCATTTACGATCAAATGGTATTCGTGCGGGAGTACGATCTTGGCTTCGAAAAAGAGAATGTTCTCGTGCTTGAGCCCCCGAACGATTCGACCATGTATGAACGAAGTCTTGCCTTTAAAAAGAATCTAATGGCTCATTCAACGATCAAGAAGGTTTCTGCCAGCGGCCCTGGCTCGTTACTCGGGAATGATGATACCCGACGAGGATCAATAAATGTAATTACAGACGGCAAGCAGGAGGCCAGAATGGTAAATTATACCAACATCGACGAGGATTATTTCTCTACGTTGGGCATACAGATTCTGGAGGGAAGGAATTTTGATGCGAATCCTAACAGTAATGCGAATGCTATAATCGTGAATGAGGCGATGGTGCGCATGATGGGGTGGAAAAATCCACTCGAGCAAAAGGTATCCTGGGTGGAGGGAAAGCTCGTCGATATCATTGGTGTCGTCCGGGACTTCAATTATACGTCGCTTTACAACAAGGTAGAGCCGCAGGTTATTGTTCCGAACAAGAATGAGATCTTCTATGTCTATGTTTCTTTGGAGAACGCACAATTGACGGATGGTCTTGCCCTTATCAAGTCAGAGTGGGAGAAGGCATATCCGAATGAACCGTTCGTTTACAAGTTTCTGGACGAATCGCTTGCGGCCCAATATGTGAAGGAAGAAAAGGCGATGAGTGTGTTTACTTACTTCAGCATTCTTACCATCGTAATCTCATGCCTCGGTCTTTTTGGCTTGTCATCCCTTGCGGTTTATCAGCGCAGACGTGAAGTAGGCATTCGCCAGGTTGTTGGGGCAGATTTTCGTTCGATACTGACATTGTTTGCACGTGAATACGTCGTGTTGATTGCCTTGTCCACAATCCTCGTTAGTCCATTGGTGTGGTATGGGATGGAAAAATGGCTTGAAACGTTTCCCTATCGGGATCAATTGAGTTTCACACTGTTCATTTTGATCGGCGGCTCGGTGTTGGTGGTGTCGATAGTAACAGTTGCCCTGAGCATCTTGAAAATCTCGCGGATGAAAGCGGTTCGGCTTATTGCCGAACAATGACAATGGCTACCAGCGGTCCGCCGTTGCTGCTGCTCTCTTAAGACGATCATTGATCGCTCTTCCGATACCCACATCCGGAACGAGTTCCGCAAACACTACATCTACATCCATTTTATCAAAGGCCCGGAGAGCTTCGAACAGATTCTGGGCTGCCTCTTCAAGTGTACCCGACGGCGAGAGAATGTATTGATGCGGCGTGTTGAAATCATTTTGAAAGGTCAGCAGTCCCACGTGATGGGCCGGATATTCTAAGAGGAGCTCTTCGATCTTTCCAACGAATACTTTTTTCCCTGGTGCGTAATGACTTTCAAGCTGACCCGGGGATCTTGGATTAGACGATGAGTGTGTTTGGATCCTAACCTTTCCCATCACGGATTCGATATCCTCGATGCTTAGCCCTCCCATGCGGTAGACCACAGGTTCACCGTTCTCCATTCCAACGATCGTGGATTCAATTCCAACTTCACATTTTCCGCCATCGAGAATGTACTTGATCTTATTGCCGAGCTGCTCGTTCACATGCTGCGGTGACGTCGGGCTCACGTATCCGAATGGATTTGCACTTGGTGCCGCCAGCGGGAATGAAAGTATCTTCAGGAGGTCTTGCGTCAATGAATGATCGGGGCACCGTATTCCGACCGTCTCTAGCCCGGCCGTGACCAGGTCAGGTACAATTGATTTTTTTTCCAGCAACAACGTTAGCGGTCCGGGCCAGAATTTTTGTGCGAGTGCATATGCTTTTTCGGGAATATCAACCACGTATTCGTGTACGGCATTTACGTTCGGAACGTGAACGATCAACGGGTCAAATTGCGGCCTGCTTTTTACCGTAAATATTTTCGCCACTGCTGATGCGTTGAGCGCGTTTCCCGCGAGGCCATAGACCGTTTCGGTGGGAATGGCCACCAATTCACCTTGCTCCAGGAGGTTCTTTGCTTTTAAAATGTCAGTTCCTATTTCGGCCATGGGAATGCAAAACTAGAATTAATTTGGCAGGTTGGTGCAAGCCCCTGGATTGGGGGTGAGAAAAAGAACGTAGGAGACTGATAATAGTTTCGGGAGAGTTATAAGTTAGGAGTTAGGAGTTAGGAGTCGGCTTTGCACTCCGAAACTCTGTATCACTGTGTTGGTGGGGTTGGGGGCGAGGGCATGGTGTGGGGAAGTGGGGGTGGGGGTGTTTGCCATCTGATAATTGTTGGGAAGGCAGGACGCAAGGTTACGCAAAGTTCATTTAAAGTCTCCCGGCAACTCTGCTCAAAACTGCTAACCCTTGAAAATGTTCATTCCCCTACCTAGCTTGTCGGGATAATTACAAATTATGAGTAACCGTACCCGTTCCATTCTGAAAGCCGTTGCTGTTGTAGTAGTGTTGTTGGCTGTGGTAATGCAACTGCAGTGGGTGATCATCCCTTCGATCAGTGTGTATAAGTTTTGGCTTGTAGTTATTGCGTTTGGTTTACTGCTGATCAGCACCAAGTAGTAACGTCACCTTGTGTGCCATCCTTAGCATGGAGACGTTGTTTTCGGTGAGGTGTGCAAGGTTGCTTGCATGCACCCAAGCCAATGCGTGAGATTCATCGGACAACCAAAGAGGTTCCTCCGTGTTTGCGGTAAAAAGAAACCGAATATCGAAATGCAGGTGCTCGGGAAAATCAGCACGCGCGGGAATTGTGTGGATGTCGATGTCAAAGATTTCGCCGTGCACAAGATGCAGCCCCGTTAGTCCGGTTTCTTCTTCGCCTTCGCGACGTGCAACACTGACAATATCCTCGTGGCCGTCAGCATGTCCGCCGGGTTGAAGCCACTTGTTTAGTTTCGCGTGATGGGTAAGTAGTACGGATTCTCCAGAGGGGTCAATAATCCAACAAGAGCCTGTGATGTGGCCAGGCAGGTGCGTGCGTTGAAATGCATCAGGGTGTTCAAGCAAAGAAAGGAATCGTGGGATGAACACTTTCTCTTCTGCCGCATCCGTGCGGTAACTCCTTAACATTTCCGTTAGCAGTTCCCGGTTCAACTTCGATAATTTTTACGAATGGTAATGCACTGTATATTTAATCGCTCTTACCTTGTCTCAATTTACAAAACCTGTACGGGTAGTCCCACAGATTCGCGTCAATTTATAGTAACAATCTTTTAATTATGAACTACAACCGGCGGATAGCAACCATTGCCGTCCTTCTCCTAAGCTTTAGCGTCACCCAGGCGCAGGAAAAATGGACCAAACTTTTTAACGGCAAAGACCTGACCGGTTGGAAACCGCTAAACGGGAAAGCAAAGTATGAAGTCAAGAACGGTGAAATAATCGGCACCACGGTTTTTAAAGAGCCAAATTCCTTCATGGTGACGGAAGTGACCTATGGTGACTTTATCCTTGAACTGGAGTATAAACTTGATGCCGACATGAATTCAGGGATACAGTTCAGAAGCGAAAGCAAAGCCGACTATCGGGATGGTCGCGTTCATGGTTATCAGATGGAAATTGATCCTTCGCCCCGTGCATGGACAGGTGGAATTTATGATGAGGCACGGCGCGATTGGCTATATACACTTGAATACAATCCCGGAGCGAAAAACGCATATAAAAAAGGCGATTGGAATTTATGCCGTATCGAATGCATTGGTCCGGTGATGAGAGTTTGGATTAACGGTGTCGCTACTGCAAATCTTGTAGACGACCTTACACCGAAAGGATTCATCGCTCTTCAGGTGCATTCTATCGGAAAAGAAGAGGACGCGGGGAAGACCATAAGATGGAGGAACATTCGCATTCAAACCGGGAACCTCAAACCGTCGCCACCAGACGATATCTTTGTGGTGAATCTCATCCCCAATCATCTGTCGGAGCAGGAAAAGAAAAATGGTGTCACTCTTCTTTTCGATGGCAAAACCACCTCCGGATGGAGAGGTGCGTACAAAGATAAATTCCCCGAAAAAGGATGGGAGATATCGGATGGAACCTTGAGCGTGCATAAATCGACAGGTGCAGAATCCGAGAACGGAGGCGACATTGTTACACAGAACCAATATGGGGCATTTGACCTGCAGTTCGAGTTCAAGTTAACGGAAGGCGCGAACAGCGGCCTGAAATACTTCGTCACGGAAAGTGAAGGCAACAGCGGGTCAGCGATCGGTCTCGAGTATCAGATCCTCGACGACGAGAAACATCCCGATGCGAAACAAGGGGTGGTGGAAAATCGCACGCAAGGGTCACTGTATGACCTCATTCCGTCTTTAAAGATCAAACGTGGGCAACACGCGGTTGGCGAATGGAACTATGGACGCGTGGTGGTTTACCCAGACAATAGAATCGAGCACTGGCTAAACGGATATAAAGTAGTGGAGTATCAAAGAGGGACGCCGATCTATAACGCTCTCGTTGCACGCAGCAAATACGCCAAGTGGGAAAAATTCGGGATGGCGGAGAAAGGCCATATCCTTTTACAGGATCACGGCGACCAGGTATTCTTCAGGAGTATAAAGATCAAGGAACTCAAATGAAGAGATAATGATTTTTGATTTTTGATTTGTCTGATAGTAAGAGAGACATGAATCAAACAAGAAATCGCAAAGCTAAAATCACAACTCACAAATCTAAAATCCCGGACGTGCACCCAGGATAGGATCACTGAGTCACGAGTTGCGTCTTCATGGTGGATTCCCTCACGATCAATTTACTTTTTATCAAGCGGTTCTCCGGCTTTAGCTCAGGATGACGGATGTGATTGATAAGGATCTCCGCGGCGGTTGCACCCATTTCATGTGCCGGATGATCAATGCTGCTTAGTGAAGGTTCGATAAAGCGACACATCATCTCATTGTTAAAACCCAACATCGCAATGTCATCCGGGATTCTGAGCCCGCTCTTCTTCAGCAGATACATCAGTTCGATAGCAGTATAATCATTAAGGGCAAATACGGCATCAGGTCGTTGAGGCAGGTTAACAATGTATCTTGCATATTCCTCTACCTTGTTACTGGCGTATTGCGTGTGAATGATGTAGGACTCAAGCACCGGAAGGTTGTGTTTCTTCAAGGCGTCAACATAACCCTTGAGTCTGTTGCGGCTGGTAAACAAGTGCTGTTGTCCAGCCA
>DASVBA010000735.1:0-5389 GCA_036376095.1 Chryseolinea sp. | reverse complement strand
CGTAGAACTATCGCGCCGGAAATTATCGAATAAAGAAATGACGCCGATTTGTGGCACTACTCGATTCCGATTTGAGTGCGAAACCCATACCATTAATTTTCCAACGAGATCATTTTATACTGTTCCGCTGAACTTATCGATGACGCAATCAGTCGGAGAATTCAACCAATTGGAATGCAGGAGCGCACGTATAGATCGTAAGTTAGCCATTGAAAAAAAAATATAGCTTTTTGGTACGTTACAAACGTTTGCCCTTTGTTTTTCTCAGTAAATCTTTTACCTTCAATTCATCGCAAGAAAGTATCGGGAAAGGAATATTGGTACGAATAACAGACCAGTATTTTCTTTTTTCATCAGTTGTTCAGCTCAACTCTATGTCGACAATGTTTGGTGATTGATTACTGAACAATGCATTTGGTAGATATTTCGAATTTCGAACGTAAAGAATATTTGCGGGAGGCAAATCGCTTTGGAAGTTTCGAGTGAAAATACTATCCCTTTATGGCCCCTTTTAGTTTATGGGGCTATCGTCGTAGGCCTGGTAGTAATAATGCTAGGTCTTTCTTTTGTATTAGGTCAGCGACATAAAGAGAACGCAACAAACGAACCCTATGAGGGCGGTATCCTGAGCACCGGTTCGGCGAGACTTCGTTTTTCATCCCAATTCTACCTCATCGCAATGCTATTCGTGATCTTCGATGTGGAGACGATTTTTATCTTCTCCTGGGCGATAGCTTTTAAAGAACTGGGATGGTTTGGATATGTGGGGGTAACCATTTTTGTGATACTACTTTTTGTGGTACTCATCTATGAGTGGAGAAACGGGGCCCTCGACTTTGGTCCCGATGGCAAAAAGATTCTGAAAGCATATAAACGTCTCACAGAAAAGCAAAATAAGAAATGAAGTGGTGGTTGAGTAAAGCGAATGAACCGGTAGCTGCCGTGAAGGGCACCGGCTCTTTTGAAGAGTCAGTGCAACAGAGCATTATGCTTACTACCGTGCAAGGACTTGTCCAATGGGGACGAAAAAATTCTATGTGGCCGTTTCACTTTGGTTTGTCCTGTTGTTTTGTCGAAATGGCGACCAGCATGACACCTAAATACGATGTTGCAAGGTTTGGTGCTGAAGTTATTCGTGGAACGCCACGTGAGGCAGATGTCATGGTCATTGCTGGCACGGTATTCATCAAGATGGCTCCAATTATCAAACGACTTCATGAACAAATGATGGAGCCGCGGTGGGTGATCTCTATGGGCTCATGTGCAAACTCGGGGGGGATGTACGATATATATAGTGTGGTTCAGGGTGTCGATAAATTCTTACCAGTCGACGTCTATGTCCCTGGCTGCCCACCAAGACCCGATGCATTTATGAATGGTTTAATGCTCCTGGCTGAATCCGTGGGGAAAGAACAACGTCCACTCAGTTGGGTGATCGGTGATCAAGGCGTAATTAAACCTCAGAAAATTGATGTTAAGGAAAGGCGTTGGGAGCGAAGGAAGGAAATGGTGTCATTCAGGTCTCCTGACGAGATCTAATTGATATGAAGCTTTATTGACTGTGAACTTTTACAGAGTCCAAATAAGTGAAAATGATTAATGGGAACTACAATCGGGAAGGGAAAATGAGCTGAGAGAATTAGGAATGTAACTGTCAACCATGGATTTATGGAAATCAATGATCCAACAGAACAGTTAAGGTTGAAGTTTAATGGAGCAACCTTCATTAAACAATCGACAAAGGATGACATCCTCACCTTGTGGTTGCCGTTGGACAATATTGTTCCCGTATTAAAGTATCTTAAGACTGAAATATCCCACCCGTATCCTTTCCTCTTCGACCTCACCGCGATAGACGAACGAAGCAGAAAGATCGACCCTGAGTATCCTTCCAGAGAATTTACCATTGTCTATACCTTGTTGTCGTTCGACAGGAACGCGTTTCTGCGCCTAAAGGTAGCGTTGAAGTCAGAATATCCCACTGCCACCAGCATTACGAAATTATGGGCAAACGCAAGTTGGTATGAGCGCGAGGTGTACGACATGTTTGGGATCCGCTTTGACGGTCATCCTCACCTTGCAAGAATTTTAATGCCTCGCACCTGGGAAGGTCATCCATTGCGCAAGGAACATCCTGCCCGGGCGACTGAGATGGGGCCTTTTAGCTTATGGGATGAAAAACAAGATCATGAACAACGGGCGTTACAGTTTAAGCCGGAGGAGTGGGGAATGGAGCTACATAGCGACGATTCTGATTTCATGTTCCTTAATATTGGTCCTCAACACCCTGGTACACATGGTGTCCTGCGTATAATCCTACAGTTGGACGGTGAGGATATCGTGGACGCGGTCCCGGACATCGGCTTTCACCACCGCGGTGCGGAAAAGATGGGAGAACGGCAGTCGTGGCACACCTATATCCCGTACACTGACCGGGTCGATTACCTGGGCGGCGTCAATAACAACCTGGCCTACTTGCTGGCTGTTGAAAAGCTTGCCGGCATAAATATTCCAGACCGCGCAAAAGTAATTCGAGTCATGATGTGTGAGTTCTTTCGTATTGCCAGTCACCTCGTCTGGTACGGTACATTTGCACAGGATGTCGGGCAGCTATCACCGGTATTTTACATGTTCACCGACCGCGAACGGGTTTTTGACATCGTTGAAGCGGTCTGCGGCGGCCGCATGCACCCCAATTGGTTCCGCATAGGCGGAGTTGCACAAGATCTTCCAAAAGGATGGGAAACACTCGTCAAAAAATTCATTGATTACTTTCCTGCACGGCTGAAAGAATACGACAACCTGGTGATCAAGAACAGTTTGTTCAAAGCAAGGACCGAGGGCATCGGCATTTTTACGGCGGATGAAGCTATTGAATGGGGAGCAAGTGGTGCTAACCTGCGGGCATGTGGTATGAATTATGACTTCCGCAAAAAGCAACCTTACTCCGGTTATGAAATGTTCGACTTTGATGTACCCTTAGGTAAAAACGGAGATTGTTTCGATCGTGCATTGGTGCGCGTAGAAGAAATGAGGCAGAGCCTCAGGATCATAGAGCAATGCTATAAGAATATGCCGGAAGGATCTTATAAAGCTGATCATCCGCTTACTACTCCGCCTTTGAAAAAGAATACCATGCAGGACATAGAAACACTCATTACTCATTTCCTCGGTGTTAGCTGGGGACCGGTAATTCCCCCAGGAGAAGCGATGAGCTGCATCGAGGCGACCAAAGGAGCTAATGGATACTATGCCATCAGTGATGGTAATACTTCGCCGTATCGGATCCGCATACGCACTCCATCGTTCGCACATATGCAAATGGTACCTTATATAAGCCGCGGTTATACGGTTGCGGATCTATTAAGTATTCTGGGCGCTATGGACTATGTACTTGCTGACATCGACAGGTAAAGAATAGAAAAAATGCTGACTACTCACGAAAAACACGAAATAGACGAGGCGATACGACTGGTGCCGGTTCGAAAAGCCGCAGGCATTGAAGCCTTAAAGATCGTGCAGGAGCATCGCCGTTGGGTATCAGACGAAAGCCTCCACGACATCGCTTCATACATGGGGATGTCCGTTGAAGAGCTGGATTCCGTCGCCACTTTCTACAATATGATCTTCCGGAAGCCTGTTGGCCGGCACATTATCCTCTTGTGTGATAGTATCAGCTGCTGGGTCATGGGATACGAAGAGATACAGGAATATTTTAAAAAGAACCTCGGCATAGGGTTAGGCGAAACAACTTCGGATGGCCGCTTCACCCTGCTTCCGAATTGTTGCCTTGGCACCTGCGACTGCGCACCTGCGTTGATGATTGACAATGATTTACACAGAAATCTCAGCATAAATCAATTGGATGAGATCCTGAAAAAATATCAATAGCCTTAAAGCCACATGGAGAGACCATTGACGCAACATATTCGCCCCGACAAACAAGCGCTTTCTCTGAAAGAGTATGAGGGTGTAGGCGGATACCAGGCGATACGCAAAGTGCTTAAAGGGATGACCCCAAAAGCAGTGACAGACCTGGTAAAAGAATCTAACCTCAGGGGTAGAGGCGGTGCCGGCTTCGGCACGGGAATGAAATGGAGTTTCGTGCCATTGGATGTCCCGAAGCCAAAGTATCTCATTGCCAACGCAGATGAGATGGAGCCGGGCACATTTAAGGATCGTATTCTGCTTGAAAGCACTCCGCATCAACTGATTGAAGGAATGATCCTTTCGGCATTTGCCATTCAGGCAGACATGTCCTATATCTATTTGAGGTGGGCCTATAAAGTTGCTGCTCAAGCAATAACAAAAGCGCTGGCAGAGGCCTATGAAGCGGGATATCTGGGTAAGAATATTCTGGGATCCGGTTATGATCTGGAAATGTATTTACACACCGGCGTGGGCCGCTATATGTGTGGTGAAGAAACCGCCTTGCTGAACTCGTTGGAAGGTAAACGTGCGACACCAAGAGCCAAGCCGCCATTTCCTCAAGTGAGTGGATTATTTGGAAAGCCAACCATCGTCAACA
Organism: Chryseolinea sp.; assembly: GCA_036376095.1. Taxonomy (GTDB): domain Bacteria; phylum Bacteroidota; class Bacteroidia; order Cytophagales; family Cyclobacteriaceae; genus Chryseolinea. The sequence continues at coordinate 861 of DASVBA010000735.1, read as the reverse complement.
ATGTCGAAACGTTATGCTGCATACCTCACATTGTCAACAACGGCGCAGCGTGGTTCCAGCAACTTAGTAAGACCGGTGACGCCGGAACAAAGATCTACGGAGTAAGCGGTAAGGTGAAAAAACCTGGCGCCTGGGAATTGCCAATGGGAGTTACAATGCGTGAGCTGATCGAAGAACACGCCGGTGGTATGCGCGAGGGCCTTAAGTTCCGGGGTGCTCTGCCAGGTGGCGCATCAACAGATTTTCTCGTAGAACAGCACCTTGATGTCAAGATGGATTACACATCAGTTGCTGCGGCGGGTAGCCGTCTCGGTACAGGTACACTGGTAGTGCTGGATGATAAAACATGCCCTGTGGGATTTGTCAAGAACCTCGAACATTTCTTCGCTCAGGAATCATGTGGCTTTTGCACCCCATGCCGCGAAGGACTGCCTTGGGTGGAAAAGATACTTGGAGCGATCGAAAGAGGCGAGGGGCGAATGGAAGACCTCAAGCTGCTGGAATTTCACACCAAATACCTGGGACCTGGAAATACGTTTTGTGCATTTGCTCCTGGAGCAATGGAACCGTTGCAGAGTGCCCTTAAATATTTCAGAGACGATTTTGAAAAGCATATCACCGAACGGGAGTGCGCCTACAGACTCGAAGTGCTGTCCATGACATGATGAATAAAACACTACTATCAATGTAACGTGAATTAAAATTTTAACGAACGCCGATGCCAACGCTCTACATAGATAACAAAGCGTACGAAGTAAAATCAGGAAAGAATCTCCTTGAAACTTGCCTTACGCTGGGCTACGATCTGCCATATTTCTGCTGGCATCCGGCGCTGGGATCGGTTGGCGCCTGCCGTCAGTG
>DASVBA010000729.1:0-2907 GCA_036376095.1 Chryseolinea sp. | reverse complement strand
AACTGATCCAGGCAAGCTGAGGGGTTGTGATCAGAAAAACGGATTCGAGTTCTTTGTAAAGCTGACGGTTCACCTGGGAGATGCTGTTCTCATACTCGAAATCCGTCGTGTTACGAAGTCCGCGAAGCAGGAATTGCGCGCCATTCTTGCGAGCAAGCCCGGCAGTGAGTTCTGAAAATTTAAGTATCCTGATATTAGGATACTCGCGAAAAGTGGTTTGGATGTAACCCATCATTGAGTCAATATCAAAGTAGCGGACACTCTTTTGACTGTTGTATCCAATGGCGATGATGATCTCATCAAATAGCTGAAGCCCACGTAAAACTATATCCTCATGACCTTTGGTAAAGGGATCAAACGATCCGGGGAAGAGTGCAATTCGTTTTGCCATAGTGATCCTTAAATAACCAGATTGGTTTGTTTACAATATAATAACCGAATGGCTATACTACTTAGTCGATCAGATGGATACTGTACAGATCGAAATATTGGTGCTCAGGAACCTCATCGAATACATAACCAAAGTTCAAATACTCAGGCTCATCACCAAACGTCACATTGCTTATGTATTTATAAAACTCATGGTAATGTGGAGAGTTCTTGCCGATGTAACCCCATAAAACGATCTGACTAGACTTCTGATCCATATCAAGCGACTTGAGGACCAGCATTATGTATTTGATGTATTCAGAAAATTCCTTGATGGCAAACTGGTTATAGTAAAGTAGCTTACCCCCCTCACAAGCCATGATGTGAAGCTTAAACCTGTCGACATAAATATACAAGGGGGTGTCATCCCGGCCTTCTGCATAATGCAGCGTACCCTCGATCAGAGCAGCAGATTGATGAGTGAATGTTGGTGGGTTATTAGGGTAAATGTTCTCCAGCCAATTTTTTAAGTCGGAATTTATCGCGAATGCCGTTACCGCGTTTGCCTTAGGATTTATACTTGCCAGGCACTCTTCCTTTGAAGCATCAACGGAAGCGTTAAATTTGAGGTATTCCGCTATCGAATCTTCTGAGAACAACTCCTCTGGTATCTGAATAAACTTCTGATTCTTGACGGCCACTTTAATCTTCTTCCAGAAGCCGGCTTTCAAAAAGGCGTGACTATCGAACAACTGGTCCAGTATCTGAAGTAACTCTTCGTTGGACGTGATACCCGGTAAAACAAAATCCTCCATCAGGAGGACTTTATTGTCTTGTGGTTCTATAACTAAGAGCTGAAAATCACGCGTACCTATGTTGATCAACAGGTGATACTGGTCAATATTCTCCTCATCAAAAAGATCGTCTTTGATTTTTCGAATTAACTTATGGCTAAGTGTTGTCGGCTGCAAGTTATTCCCAGTTTCCACCAGTCCCTACATCAACACGGGATCCAAAACCCAGTGGCTGACGATTCTTGGCTTCGTTAGTAGCTTTTCTTTCAGGATTGATCGGTGAAGGATCTTTGACTTCGATCACACTTACTTTAGTGTTGTTCTTATCGATCTTTCCAACATAGATATCAAACATTTTTCCTTCAGAACCTGGAACAACGCCAAGGGTCTTGATGTCAACTGCAGGATTCAAGACATAATCCCAAAGGTTGTAAAGGTTGGTGCCTCTGCTGATCTGCGTCCCAGGCGCTATGTTGGCTACCGTTGTAATCGTTCCTTGCTCAGTGAAATTGTATACCTCGGCTTTATCTCGGCCAGCCGCCCTTAGCCGATATGCCCCTGAACCTTTTACCACAAAGTCTCCAGGCTTTGCAAGCAACCCCATCAATACACCATCTGAGGACGCATTGATTGTGTAGGTCTTTTTGAATATACGGTCCTTGGCCGGCATGAATCCGATCGTATCGACCTGTAATTCCACTTTCTCCTCACCATAGCTCAACTGAGTGATCTTTTCCGTCCGGAGCGTAATAGGCACTTTGCCGTTTTCAATGAAGTTGATCAGCGAATCCCAGTTTGAAGTGTAGTGACCATGCTGCTCCAGAAATGCTTTTTCAGCTTCTCTTATGATTTCCAGTTTATCTGTTATCTGCTTCTCGGTAGAGACGATCGCTTCTTTGAATTCAATCGTATCATTGATATTGTCATACAAGTACCACGCAAGGCCAAGGCTTATGACAAAGAAGACAATCGATAAGATTTTTGTGAGGTTCATTGTTCAAGGTTTAAGTGTGCAATTATAAATATTTTATAGGGTAAATCACAAGGTGGTTTTTACAGAATGCCAAATTAAATGCTGTAAAAACCGGACAAATTCCGCAATCCATTTGGGGTCTCGGCAAAGCGGAAGATTCCATGTAATTCGTCCGGCGGAAGTCCCGTGATCTCGTTTTCCGAGAAGAATCTTACGTCCTGAATTATTTGTAATTCAGGGTCATACCCGGTTTTCAGCGCTCCTCCATTTTTGATGACGTTAAAGAATAACTCCACGGCATGAAGTGGTTCTTTGACGAGTTCACAGCCAAACGCGAAATCAAGCAGACTGACCTCGAGGCCCGTTTCCTCCCGAAATTCGCGTTTTAGTGCTTTTTCGAGGGTTTCGCCGTAGTCAACTCCTCCTCCGGGTGGAAGCCAAAGATTACTGCCCGCAACAGACCCATGATTAGCCAGCAACAGCCGGTCACCGTCCCAGCATAGACCGCAGACCCGCACCCGCAGCCGATTTCCGTAAATTTTGACTATTTCACCGTCCATCAGGTTACCCGTCACCGTAATTCAAGATCGATTGCAAAGTCACGCTAAGCTGCAGAAATTTGCTAATTCTGGCAGAATTGTTGACGTAAAGAGACTAAATTTGAAAAAAAACTAAGGTATGAAGAAGTATTTTTTCCTGTTCGTTATGGTTGGACTTACCAGCCTCGGGTATGCCCAAGAGGCAAAAGTAAGTGGTCCGGTTATCACTTTT
>DASVBA010000722.1:0-4963 GCA_036376095.1 Chryseolinea sp. | reverse complement strand
CCCTATGAATCTCGCTTACGATATGTACGACCCCTACCACTACTATCGTACGCAGAGGATTGGTGGAAGTAATTACCTGATCGTTGGAGGGAAAGATCACAAAACCGGTCACGAACCCAACACGGAAGCGCCGTTCCTTACCCTGGAAAGTCATGTGCGCACTCACTTTGATGTTGCAGAAATCACCCACCGATGGTCTTCACAGTACTATGAGCCGGCTGATGGATTGCCTTATATCGGTCATTTCCCTGGACACGGAAAAAAAATCCTTGTCGCTACAGGTTTCGGAGGAAATGGCATGACATACGGCACCATCGCCGCTCAAGTTTTAAAAAGCTTAATACTTGAATTAAAGAGCGATCTGGCCGACCTGTTCTCACCTTCACGGATAAAACCGGTTGCTGCCTTTAAGAATTTTACAGAGCATAATATTGACGTGTTCAAGCAGATCGCTGGAAAAATATTTGGATCAGCTGAGGCTCATGAATTCTCGGACATTGCGCCCGGAGAAGGAAAAATCTTTAAGATAGACGGCCAGTCAATCGGAATATGCAAAGATCCTAACGGGGCGCTACACGCCGTCAATGCTTCCTGCACTCATATGAAATGCACGGTTTCCTGGAACCTTACGGAAAAGTCATGGGATTGTCCCTGCCACGGGGCTAGATATTCAATGGACGGGAAAGTTCTCAATGGACCGGCATCAATGGATCTCGAATACACAAACCTCGAGCTCGTTAACGCAATAAAAGCATAGAAAGAGCCTCAGGATTTTTTCCGGTCCTTCTTTTCACTTTCTTTCTTCGCCTTTTCTGCGTCTTCCTTGGCTTCCTTTTCTTCCTTCTTCTTCTTTTTGTCGTCCTTGTCGCCAAAAAGCTTTTCGAAGAAGTTCTTCTTGTCTTCTTTCTTAGTCTCGACAGATGCAATTGTGATCTCGTGATCGATGGAAGGTTGTATAGCTCTGATAAATGCGTTTTGTAACACGTTGATCACGGTTTCCCAAACATCTGCCTGTGGATTATCAAGCCGGCCCTCAAATGGGATTTTTGTTGCTACCTGATCCCTGGGCTGGTTTTCAAACACCTCCCCGGCAAATCCCGCTATTGCCTCCCACATCTTACGAAAAATATTGTCGTCCCTGTCCTCCTTGCCGAGCACATCCAGATCTTTTATCACCGGCTTTACGTAACCCGTGAACCTCCCTTCTTTTGAAGCAACTTCAGTGTACATACCAAACCTGCCCTTGTTGACATCAATTTTCGCATAGGCCTGGAAAAAATCATTGAGCAGAACAAGGTTTGTGTTCTGTAGGTCCGCATTCATGTCAAATGTAGGTTCGTCCGCTAACGGATTAAGCTTCATGAAAAAGTCGAGGCTGCCTTCGTACACTTCTGCATTTGCCGTTATTGTCGCCGGAAGCAGTGATGACGAATCATAGCTGTTCCGAAGATTCAGTGCAACGGCATACAGCCGGGTGAGCTTTATGTCAACTTTCGGTTTTGAAAATGGATCCAGGTAACGGACCTCGCCGTCATTGATCTCGCAACGATTGACCTGAAGCGGCATAAAGTCCTCCTTTAGTTGTCTGAATGACGACGAATCATTTCTAACATCCTCCGGCTCGACTTTATCTTTTGTGAAATCGATACGCGGCTTTTCAAACACAAATTCCCCGACAAGAGAACCTTTAAAAAGTGCTTTCCACTCAATAGAAAGATCTATTTCTGCAGCGGAAAAAAATGGCGTTTGTTTTTTTGTGGTACTATCGACCTTATTGATATAGATGCTGTCGATCTGATACGCTCCACGGATGAGAGCGATATCAATATCCTCAACGTGTCCATAATAACCATCCATTTCCGCGAGTGTCTTGTTCGCGTAACGCAAGACGACATAGGGAAGTATCAGTCGAAAGACAACCAATAGAATTAAGACTCCAAGTAGTATTTTTAGCCACCTTTTCATATCACACGCTCCTTTATTGGGGATACTCTTCTCACAAACAGGAATTTTGTAGAAAAATCACTACAGGATCGAGACCTCACGCCTTCATATCAATCTTCTTATTCCTTGTTATCCATGGGCCACCGGGGAAAAAAACGCTTTAACAGGAGTTTAATCCACCGTCAGCTTTTTCCATAATACCTATAATATCATACCAAGATGAATGGAATGATTTTTTGAATTGCTCCTGCAAATACGTTAACTTATTCTATCACCAAATTTATATATGCCATGAGAGCAATTTGGACAGGTGCTATTGGATTCGGTCTGGTGAACATTCCTGTAAAACTTTACAGTGCATCGCAGGACAGTAATCTTGATCTGGATATGCTGGACAAAAAAGATCATTCAAAGATCAGGTTCCAGCGCGTAAATGAATCTACGGGTAAGGAGGTTCCATGGAAGAATATTGTCAAAGCTTATAAGGTGCAAGGTGACTACGTAGTACTGGATGAGAAAGATTTTGCAGACGCGAGTCCCGAAAAAAGCAAGGTTATAAATATCACTTCATTTGTTGACGTGAACGAAGTCGACTCGATCTATTTTGAAACGCCCTATTTCCTTGCGCCCGACAAAGCCGGTGAGAAACCGTACCTGTTACTTCATGACGCGTTGGAGAAAAGCGGCAAAGCCGGACTCGGAAGTTTCGTACTACGCAGCAAAGAACATTTATGTCTTATCAAACCGCACGAGCACATTTTGATATTGAACCGGATCAGATTTGCCGAAGAGATACGCAGCGCATCGGAACTTTCTGTTCCAAAAAAAGGAAAACCGACCGCGGCAGAAATGAAGATGGCGCTTACGCTTATCGACCAGCTAACGGAGCCGTTCGACATTGAAAAATTTAAGGACACTTACTCGGCCGAATTAATGAAGTTAATCAAAGCAAAAGCAAAAGGGCGCAAGATCGAACGCCCTGCGCTGAAGGTCACGCACAGAAAAACTGACGATCTGATGGCGCAGTTGAAGGCAAGTCTGAAAAAAGCATCCTAATGACACTCGCGAAGTACATTAAAAAAAGAGATTTCAAGAAGACTCCAGAGCCTAAGGGAAAGGTACTTAAGCCCTCAAAAGAACTCACGTTTGTAGTCCAACGTCACGATGCGACGACATTGCATTACGATTTCAGACTTGAGCTGGACGGTGTATTAAAAAGTTGGGCAGTACCTAAAGGCCCGTCCATGAACCCCGGCGATAAAAGGCTGGCAGTGCAGGTGGAAGATCATCCCCTCTCCTACGGAAAGTTTGAAGGTATCATACCAAAGGGAAATTATGGAGCAGGAACTGTCGAGATATGGGACAAAGGCACATATACCGCTGATCTAGTCACTAAGGGTAACGCTACGTCTACGCTGCGGAAAGGCATCCAGTCGGGATCGCTGAAGATCACGTTGCATGGCAAGAAGCTCAAGGGTTCGTTCGCTCTTGTGCGCATGAAGGACGGCAAGGAAAAAAACTGGCTGCTTATCAAACATCGTGATGAATTCGCCACAAATGGTAAAGAGCCGGCCGCGAAAAACAAAGTACAACGGCCCGTTACCTCTGTCCGTTCACCCCAGGCTAAAGAACGAAAGTTCAAGGATTTCATAAAACCCATGCTGGCAACATTGACGGACGAACCATTTGACAATGCAGACTGGATATTTGAAGTGAAGTGGGACGGCTACAGGGCAATCGCCGAAATCAGCAAAGACAAAGTGAAGTTCTATTCGAGGAATGGACTCTCCTTCCACGAACTATATCCGGAGATTGCAACTGAGTTAAAAAAGATAAAAAAAGAATGCGTCATCGACGGCGAGGTGGTGGTCCTCGACGAAAACGGAAAACCAAGCTTCCAGAAATTGCAGCAATTTGGAATGAACCGGAACTTTCCAATTCTCTATTATATTTTCGATTGTCTTTCTTATGCCGGCAAAGATATAACCGATAAGCCTTTGGTTGAGAGAAAGAAGATCCTGGAGAAATTGTTGCCAAAAAGTAACCTGCTGAAATATTCGGAGCACATCCTGGGAGAGGGAATCAAATTCTATAATGAATCCAAAAAGCTCAACCTGGAAGGGATCATGGCGAAGCGGGCGGATAGCGTTTATGAAATCGGACGGCGGACTACTTACTGGCTGAAAATAAAAAACCACAACACCCAGGAGGCGATCATAGCAGGGTATACCGCGCCCCGCGCCAGTCGAAATTATTTTGGGTCGCTTGTGCTGGGCATTTATCAGAAAGGAAAGCTTAAGTACATAGGACACACGGGAACAGGCTTCACAGAAAAGATTTTAAAAGACTTATACGAACAACTCCAGCCTTACATTACGGACTCTTCGCCATTCGATACAAAAGTCCCTCTTAACGCTGCTGTAACCTGGGTGAAACCGGTGCTGGTGTGTAATGTCAAGTACAGTGAATTAACGCATGACGGTATTCTGCGGCACCCTGTATTTATGGGCTTGCGAATTGATAAAAGTGCAAATGAGGTCGATCAGCTTGAAACCAATATGAAAACAGCCACGAAAGACACGACAGCGCGTAAGGTGACAAAGAAGACACCCTCGCGCAAAACCGGGGAAGGTAAGGGCACGATTATAAAAGCAAATGGCCACGAAGTGCCAATCACTAACGCTCAAAAAGTATTTTGGCCCGATGAAGGCTATACCAAAGGTGATGTGATAGACTATTATAATTCGATATCTTATTATATCCTTCCTCACCTTAAGGACCGTCCCCAGTCTTTAAAACGTAACCCAAATGGAATCAAGGACAAAGGATTCTATCACAAAAACGCCGGTGACGCCGCCCCACAGTGGGTTGAGCACATTGAGATCCGGTCGGAGAGCACACAAAAGATAGTTGACTACATTCTGTGCAATAATAAGGCTACACTGCTCTACCTGGCAAACCTTGGGTGTATCGAATTAAACCCATGGAACTCACGGATCAAAAGCCCCGATCATCCGGA
>DASVBA010000721.1:0-6745 GCA_036376095.1 Chryseolinea sp. | reverse complement strand
TGCGAGTTTGATAGTAAAAAGATCTCCTTTCTTTGGATATAATGTCGTTCCTGGCAGGGCAACGACTACCTTTTGCCCAACGGCTACGTTTGGGGCACCACACACAATCGGGAGTGCGCGGTCTTTTCCAACATCCACCGTCGTTAGCGAAAGCTTGTCAGCATTGGGATGCTTCACGCAGGTCAGGACTTCGCCAATGACCAGACCGTTCAGCCCCCCCTTCACCGATTCATATGGCTCCACGCTTTCAACCTCAAGCCCCGTTGAAGTCAATAACTTTCCAATGTCCTCCGCTGATTCGGGGATATCGATATATTCTTTAAGCCAATTGTACGAAATGGTCATTGCTCAAAACAAGAATGCCGCCTTTTCAAATCAGCGGGTTTACGTGGGGGGCAAAAATAAGGTCTTTATCACAACTTTTCTAACTGTTTCGCTGGCAATCCTGGCAGATCTGGAGTCAAATTTTTTGCCCTATTGGTGATAAACCATTTCGCCAGCTCTGATAGCAACTTTCAACAGGTTTTCAGGAGGAGGGAAAGGACATGAATATTTTTCAACGTATGCACAATAAGGGTTGTAAGCTTTATTGAAATCAAGGGTAATGGTGTTTGCTCCTGGAACCTTGACAACGTCGAGATACCTACCCGCTCCGTATGTTTCGCGGGCACTGGTTTCATCACCAAAAGCAAGAAAGAGTTTACCGCGCAATGGACCCGAGTCCAACACCTCCAATATTAATAATCTGTTATGATATCCGTCGAGATCAAAGTCGGCATATGCGTACTCCACGTATTGCTGTTGATTTCCGTCGTTGGTTGAAAGTACTACTGGCTTCTTGTTCTGAATTGGATTGAGTTCGGCCGTTACTTTGTACCGGATATCGGGCGGAAAATACTTTAATGGAGTGACCTCTCCAGGGCTGTCTTTAAACGGTGACTCTGGAGAGGTCTGCATGTAACGATCCTTGTCGGCGCGTTCTTTGTTTATCTCATTTACATATGCGCTCTGATCCTGGCTCCCTGTATATGAGTAATAGAAGGTAATAATCACAACAACAATAACGATGAGCAAAAGGATGTTCTTAGTCTTCATGGTAGTGCCAACTTTTCCCCAAGAGGCTTCCTTTTCTTTTCCCAGGCGACAATGCTATCCCGTCTAGCCTCATACAAATTAAAAAACAATGGAATGCCGTTGTCCGCCAGGTCACCCGGAGAATTTGCAAGAATACAAACAGCGATTCGCTCCTTATTGTTAATAGCGACCTCACTTCGGTAGCCATTAACATAACCACCGTGGTAGATCAATGTGTCGTTTGGATAATGCAGTACTCGCCATCCCAACCCATAATAAGAATTGCTCAATCGATGCATTCTTCCATAGTTTCGATTCTTACTCGGTGCTTTGACTTCCGGTGTGAAAAGTTCTTTTAGTGTTTCAGGCGTGATAACATCCGGCCGGTTTCCCAACAGAGCAATCATCCAGTTTGCCATATCAGAAATGCTTGCGTTAACGCCACCGGCAGGCGCGACGTTGTAATAGGTGTCAGTTATCTTTGCGGGCCTCCATTTGCCCCGAGCAAGCTGGTGAGGGGTAGCAATGTTGATGTTCTTCATCATGCTTGCATAGTCAACAGAGGCGTTTGTCATGTTAAGTGGAAGAAAAACCCGGTCTCTTAGTTGTTCATTGTATGACTTTCCGGTTCTCGATTCGATCACTTTGCCTACTATACTGTATGCAACATTCTGATAACTGTACGCCCTACCGACCGGTGATGCGAGGTTGATGTTACCCAGCCATGAAAGCATCGAGTCAAGGGAAGCGCCTTCTTCAACCATATTGGTGAAAGCATGATAAGGCAGACCCGTGGTGTGAGACAGAACGTGCCGAACGGTAAGCTTACCGGTTTCTTCTCTTGGCTTCAGATGAAATGTGGGAAGGTAATGAACAACGGTATCGCTCCACGCAAGCAGGGTGTCTTCAACCAACGAGCCGGCAAGGAATGAGGCAAAACATTTCGACACTGAAGCTATCCTGAATACTGTGTTGATATCCACTGAATCTGGCTTCAGTACGTTCCTCAACCCGAATCCCTTCATAAAGACAATAGTTGAATCGTACACCACCGCAATGGCTGCACCCGGGGTATGTGACTCCTTGGATAATTCTAAGATTTCGTCCTCATATTCCTTTAATAGTTCTTTAAAATGAGGATTTATGGCGCGTTTAGGAGGTTCAGCCACTTTTTTAACCCGCTGTTCTGGCGGCTGTTCACGGGTAATTACCTGGGCCACCAACAAAGGCACAACAATAACCAGAAGTCCCAATATAAATGGATGCCTTATCTTCATCTGTTGAACAACGACCGATTGATTGTTTCATTTTAAATCAGCCCTTCATCTGCAAAGCTAAAATATTTCTGTCCCGCGATAATAAGATGATCCAGAACTTGTATTTCCAGAAGCCGTCCGCCAGCGACCAGCTTTTTGGTAAGATCGATGTCAGCCTGGCTTGCGGTAAGATTGCCGGACGGATGGTTGTGAGCCAGGATAATACCGCTTGAAAGTTCCTCCAGGGCCGCCTTAAATATGATTTTCGGATCGGCTACTGTGCCCGTTACTCCACCTTGACTAACCTGGTATTTCTTTATGACACGGTTTGCTCTGTTGAGTAGGATAATCCAAAATGCCTCGTGCGGAATGTCCTGAAAATCTGCTTTTAACACGTGAAAGGCATCGGTTGATCCCCCGATCTTTGGTCGCTCTTCGTGTCCTGTTTCTTTGCGTCGTCGCCCGAGTTCAAGTGCCGCGACAATAGTAATGGCCTTGGCTTCTCCAATTCCTTTAACGTTCATAAGTTGTCTTGTGGTCAATGAAGCAAGCTGGTGAAGATTGTTGTCTGCGTGCGAAAGCAAGCGCCTACCGATCTCTACGGCGCTCATTCGTCTGGTGCCGGAACGCAAGAGTATTGCCAGCAACTCGGCCTCTGTTAGGGCGGATTTACCCTTCAAAATAAGTTTTTCACGAGGACGATCCTCCGGTGCCCAACTTTTAATGTTGAGGCCTTCACTCTTTGTGATCATAAAAGCTAACGGGTTTAGTATCCGAAAATAGACGTTTCAAGGGATATTTCGGGGAAACTTCCCTTTCTGTATAAAAAAATAAACCCCGCCTTCAAAAGGCAGGGTAGTATCAAAAATCTAGTTGTAGTATAATGACTTATTAAGCGAGCTTGTTCACGTACTTGGTCAGCTTTGACTTCTGATTAGCGGCTTTTTTCCAATGAATTACACTTTTCTTGGCAAGTTTGTCGATCATTGAAGAAACCTCCTTCAAAAGGGCAACCGCCTCCGTTTTTACTGTTGCACTTCTAAGTTTCTTGATAGCCGAGCGGGTGGTCTTGTGCTGATACCTGTTTCTTACGCGCTTGGCGTCATTTGCCCGTATTCTTTTTTCTGCTGACTTATGGTTTGCCATATCTTTTCTAAAATAGGAGTGCAAAGGTAAGCGGATTTGGGTGATTTGCAAAAATATGGCTCGCGGATTTTCCGGATCGCCCGCCACAAAAAAGGCGCAATCCATCTCATTTTGAGGGGTTTTCTTATTTTTTTGCGAGCTCAAACATTTTCCTGATCAAAAGATTGATCGCTCCCTACTTACTAACCCATTTGCTAAATTCAGCTATCGATCCGTTAGGCAATAAAAGTTATTCATATCATGAGCCGCGCATTTCCCGTCATTTTCGGAATTCTCAGTCTTTTACTTTTTCAGAGCTGGGGTTTTTTCGGGCATCAGCGAATTAACCGCCTTGCAGTATTCACCTTACCAGCAGAAATGATCGGGTTTTATAAGTCAAACATAAGCTACATAACCGAGGCCGCTGTGAACCCCGATAGGAGACGTTTTTCGTCTGTAGACGAAGCGCCCAGGCATTATATAGACCTCGATCATTACGGTGACAGTGGCATTTGGCTCATGCCACGATATTGGGATGACGCCGTAAAAAAGTATTCTGAGGATACCCTAAAAGCTTATGGAATTGTACCCTGGCACGTCAACAAAATGTATTATTCCTTAAGGGATGCTTATTTCTTACGCGACCCCCAACGAATTCTTAGGATTTCTGCAGAGATAGGTCACTATATCGGTGATGCTCATGTGCCGCTTCATACTACGGAGAACTACAATGGACAGCTGACCGGACAAGAGGGTATACATGCTTTTTGGGAGTCGCGGCTTCCGGAGATGTTCTCCAATGACTTTGATTTTTTTGTAGGCAGAGCGAATTATATCGCGAATCCACAGCAGGCAATCTGGGAAGCCGTTAAAACTTCGCACGCAGCAGTTGATTCGGTGTTGGTGGAAGAGAAGAAATTGTCCCAAAGAATGGGGGGCAGAAAATATTCCTTCGAGACTAAAGGCAGACAGACCCTGAAAGTTTATTCTCGCCCATATTCGTCGGCGTATTATAAGTTGTTAGATGGGATGGTGGAAAGAAGAATGCGGGCATCAATCAAAATGATTGGTGACTTTTGGTATAGCGCCTGGGTTGACGCGGGCCAGCCGGACTTGATATCACTGATCGACTATGTGCCCACTCAGAGCGAGCTAAACGAACGTCGGCTGGAGCTTCAATTGATGCGTAACAGCCAGATAAGAACAAGGGAACACGAAACAGATAATTAGGTAAGCAACGCCTGTGCAATTTCCTCCCATTCTTCCGTCAGGCTCTTATTGCAAACAGGTTGATTCGCCCGGTTGTACCAATAGGATGCATTCCCCAGGTCGCCTTCTTTTCTGTGCAGGTAGGCGTGGATCCATGACCCTTCCTTGCTGTGGATATCCTGCGCTACATTGTGCGCCGCTTCCCAGTCGCCGTTGGCGTCGTACCATAAAGCCTGGAGAAGCTTACTCGACTGAGGCGGCGGTGAAGATTGTTTTAGAGAGTCTTTGAATTCCGTTATGGTCATTTTTTCTTTTTTCGCGTCTGAAAAATAAGCGCTTTGAGCTTAAAGAAAGAATCGCGAAAAGAAAAATCACAGGTCCCCTTTATCCTCTACCAGATTTTTCAGATCCTGAAGACCTTGCTTGTATTGGCTCGATAGCATTGCGCCGGCAAATACCCAGATTGCTTTTCCTTTTAATCCCCTGTTCTCGCCGTCATACGTCCAGGTTACACGCGTCCCGTTTCCTTCAGGTATCAGTCTGAATTCGCTGTAGAATACTCCATCGTAACCCGCGAACGTCATTGCACATTTTACTCTTTTGTTTTCTTCGATCTCTTCGATTCTCTGTTCCCTTACGCCTGTTTTGGCACCCTCCCAAATCATTTTTGAACCGACATTGGCCTGTGTCCCTTGAAAGGTATGGGGATGCATTTTTGTCCAGGGTGACCATACATTGAAATTTTTATAATTGCTCACCTCGGGAAAGATGGATGTTGCCGGCGCATTGATGACAATGGATTTTTCAATGTGCGCCTTCTCAGGTTGCATGACAATCACAATCGCCAGTATTACGACTATCGCCAGAACAACCATTCCGATGATTTTTAGCGTTTTCATGTATGTGATTTACTCACCTAATTTAGCAAATTAATAGCTCCGAAAACGTTGGAAATGATGCGAAAAATGTAAATTAGGATGAACCAAAAATCGCAAGCATGAACTTTTTTTCTGACCCTAACCGCATTCCTGAGAGCTATGGCTTGCGGATTGCCGCCGGATTGATCGTCTATTTCATTATTATGAAAGTGATAAACCTCGGGCATCACGTAGAGCTCCGGCTGTTGAATCTTGTTATTCTCAGCGCGGGGATATACATGGCATTGAAAAAATTCAAACTTACACATACAGACCACCTCAATTATTTCCGGGGACTGATCATGGGAGTTGCTACAGGAGGTATTGCTTCCCTCATCTTTGGTTTGTTTCTCTTCGTTTACATGCAACTCGATGCAGGCATGATGCAGTCTATTATCGAGAATGAGCCCATGGGCAGATATCTCAATCCTTATATGTCGGCATTCATTGTAGTGCTTGAGGGATTTTTTTCGGGCTTGCTGGTAACCTTCGTGCTACTCAACTGGGTAACTACTGACGAAGTAAATGCGCCCATGGATCGCGAAGTGTAGTGGTCGTGAACTTCTCATGAAAAGCCTGTTCATTCTGGCATACTTCCTGTGTGCCTTGTCGGCTTCTAGTCAACAACTGACGCACGAAGAGCGGGAATTCGTGATTGGGATGCTTGAGGAAAACACTGAGAAATTTCTCGGCGATATTGAGAAGATCAGCGAAACGCAATGGAAATTCAAGCCAGCGGAGGGCAAGTGGTCCATCGCCGAGATTTCAGAGCACATCACGCTTTCAGACGGATTATTACTTTCCATTGCGCAGAACTCACTTAAGTCAGCTGCTGATAACTCGAAAGCCAATGGCCTGGTTGGTAAAGAAAATTCGATGATCGAGCGTCTTAAGGACCGAACACAAAAGTCGAGTGCCCCCGAAGTGCTTCTACCCACTAATCGTTACGCTACAAAAAAGGATCTGATAGCCGCGTTCAAGATAGCGCGCGAAAAAACAATTGTCTATGTCAAGAACACGAAAGACCCGTTGAAGAACCACGTGGTGTCCCATCCACTTTTTGGAGAACTCACGGCTTACCAGTGGCTCGTCATGATTCCCGCTCACGCTAACCGTCATGTGGCGCAGTTGGAAGAAGTCTTGACGCTGAAAGAATTCCCCACC
>DASVBA010000719.1:0-2828 GCA_036376095.1 Chryseolinea sp. | reverse complement strand
TTATTCAATATGTTTATGACGGAGAGCTGGATCCCATAGTTAATGCAATTAGAAAAGACCTTGGACGAGAAGAATCGATTGTTAATAATGTTAGTGGGCGGCAAATGAAATTCACATTCAAAAAAAGTGAGTGGGCGGAGGAAAAACTCGAAATTCTATTCGTGGCAATGTCTAATGATAAAAAGCACATAGTCTCAATAACATGTTTTAATCGCAAGGGAAAAGACTACCTGAATCGGACCTTACCAAGCAGGCCATTGATTGAGGAATATTTCAACAAAATATTCAATAAGAATCTTTCTGGTAGTTTCTGATTTTGTGAGGCAACAATGGAGTAACCTTAACGCGGACCAGAATAAGGCAATTGGTCGGCACGACTGACACGCTACTTTGCTTTCATCCCCGGCACAAAATCGAGCGATACCGAATTCATACAAAATCGTTTATACGTCGGTGCTGGTCCGTCATCAAAGATGTGACCCAGGTGCGAATCGCATCGCGCGCAGATCACTTCGATGCGGTTCATTCCATACGAAGTATCTTCCTTATAAAGGACACTATTCTTCCGGATTGCTTCATAGAAGCTGGGCCATCCGCAGTTGCTGGCAAACTTTGCATCCGATCTGAACAACGCATTACCGCATACGGCGCAGTAGTAAGTTCCCTTTATGTCTGCATTCCAGTACTTTCCCGTAAAAGCACGCTCCGTGTCCTGTTCTCTCGCCACAGCGTAAAGGTCCGGTGGAAGGATCTTCTTCCACTCCGCGTCAGTTACTTTAAGATGTGTTGTATCGGAATTGGAATAATACGGGTTGTCCTTGTGGCCCGAAGCTTTAGGAGTTTGGGCCCACGCGCTGCTGAACGAAAGAACGATGATCGCCTGAAAGAGAATGGATTTCATTTTTGTTATTAAAATTGTGTTTTTGCTACAATATTTTATTCAACAAACGTCTATACCAGTGCGCCGGTTCCGCGAAGGGTCGGATAGTTGCGCATTTGTAAGCCAGCCGACATCTGTCTACCTAAACAGAAGCGTCGGAATAAAGTTACAAATTGGGTAGTATCTTTAGGAATCCGTTGGATATTTTAACAGAGCAACTTATGAATATGCGCGTTATCATAACAGGTGCTACAGGAATGGTGGGGGAAGGGGTCCTGCACGAATGCTTGCATCATCCCGACGTTGAACAGGTGTTGGTTATCAACCGGAGGCCGTGTGGGGTTTCTCATCCAAAACTAAAGGAGATCATCCATTTAAATTTCCAGGATCTGACACCTGTCGAATCGCAGCTTGTAAATTATGACGCGTGCTTTTTTTGTCTTGGTGTATCGTCCGTTGGAATGAAAGAGCAACAGTACCACAGGCTTACCTATGATCTCACTGTGCATTTTGCAGAAACATTGTCGAGACTCAACCCCGGTATGACCTTTTGTTATGTTTCGGGCTCAGGTACTGACAGCAGTGAGAAAGGCAAAATAATGTGGGCGCGTGTGAAAGGAAAGACGGAAAATAAGCTGATGCAGTTACCGTTTAAAAAAGCGTACATGTTCAGACCCGGATTCATGAAGCCCACAGAAGGAATGAAGAATACGTTAAAGGGCTATGGATTTTTTACATGGATGTATCCCGCGCTGCGTCCACTTTTTCCCAACTTCGTTTGTACGCTTAAAGAAGTCGGAGTTGCAATGATCAACACCGTGCGCAAAGGCTATTCGAAACCGATACTGGAAGTTAGAGACATCGTGGCGCTCGCAAAGGTTTGAGGGAGTCGACAATCAATGGTGGATGATTGAATAGTCCGTAGCTATATTGCGTAGCCGATAGGATAATCTTTCGTAGTTTAAATTTTGAAATAAAAACATGTCACTTGTAAAGATCAACGATACGAAGTTCTATAGGATCTCCGTTGCACCAGAAAGGAACCGGGCTTACCTGAAGATTTTGGGATTTTGGAGAAGCGCGGACGTCGTCCCTGATTACTTGAACGACTGGACTAAGGCCGCTTCGAAGCTGAAGAAAGGTTTTACGTTACTCACAGATGCTTCCGAAATGAAGACACACCCTCAGGATGTGCGGAAACTTCATGAGCAGGCGCAGGCAATAATCCTGAAGGCCGGCGTCAGCAAAGTGGCGGAAGTTTTAAAGGATGACGTTGCCGAGATGCAGCTCGATGCCGTAGCAAAGACTACACAATTTCCCAAAAAGAATTTCAGAACGGCGGAGGAAGCAGAGAGGTGGCTGGATGAAAGCTAGCTAGGAAAAGTATCACACTTTAAAAGCGAGCAAAGGGATCCGCGTATGTATCGCCATCTGGCGTGTCACACTTGGATCATATAATTTTTGGATCAGGTTTCGTCTGCGTGTGGAAAGACATAACAGGTCGACAGTTGAATCCTGCAACACGGAATCCAGCCCCATAAAAACGTTATTGTCGGAAACGACCTTGGATTTGATCTGATCGAAGCCGGTTTTTTTCTTAATGTCGCTGGTGAACTCATTAAGCGCTTCCCGCTCCTTATCCAATTCATCCTCATCGTCGGCCCTGGTAACATGCAGATAGGTGATCGTGCCATTTATTTTACGAGCCATATAGGTCAATACCTTTGCAGACTCCCAGTCGCCAGGGGCATAATCAGTTGCAAACAAAATTTCCGATGGAGCGTACGGTTTGGTGGAAACAGGAATTGCCAGTACAGGACAACTTGATTTTTCTATGATCTCGGCAGTGTTGGTTCCAAGAAATACTTTTCCAATGGAACTCACGCCCTGAGTGCCCATTGCGATCATGTCAATATTTTTTTTTGCGATGGAGAGTATGACATCAGTA
>DASVBA010000718.1:0-3034 GCA_036376095.1 Chryseolinea sp. | reverse complement strand
GGCGATAAAATGAAAACCGCCCCGACACGTCGAGGCAGTTTCAAACAAATCCTAAACTAAACCTAAATATCCTAGCTCGTCTTTGGTTGCAGCATCGTTTGTTGTCGCCTATGCGT
This sequence comes from Chryseolinea sp., assembly GCA_036376095.1. GTDB lineage: Bacteria > Bacteroidota > Bacteroidia > Cytophagales > Cyclobacteriaceae > Chryseolinea. Next base: position 2,918 of record DASVBA010000718.1, on the reverse strand, counting down.
CCATGGCGGTGTAGGATTGCTTTGCTTCCACAGTCCTAAACTTTTTTGTTGTGCCCGCGTGCGGCAGGCTTCGAGATCAGGCAATGGATTTCTTTCGGCCGTCCATGCGAGTCCCTCTTCAAGTAATTCGACCCGTGGGTCCTTCTTTCCATTTACCAAAACTATTGCCAAAGGGTTGCCTCGCCAGTCCTTTCCCTGTATAGTTACCGTGACTTTTTTTCCCAACACAATTTTTTCCAGCAGTTTCTTCGATTCCTCGCCATACTCCTGGGAAAGTTCCGGGCTGTCAATACCAATGAGCTGAACGGTGTGGATCTCGTTATCCTTACAAAGGACTTGAAGTGTATTTCCGTCGATTACCGTCACCACCTTTCCCTGAAGATCGTCCGCAAAAACGATGGCTGAAGAAAACAGAACCATGATGCTATAGATCAATTTGCGCATGGAAAAAATTTTATTACCATGAACAAAAAGCCTACCAGGCCGGGAATCATTCAAATTTGAAATAAAATCCCTACTGAGGGACTAAATGATCCTGCAGATTTTTTCAAAATGGGATCGGAAATGCTCAAGATGAGATTACTTACAGTACTGACTGATCTGATACCTCGCTTTTTCGTCACCGAATTCGACAGCGCGACGCCAGTCAAAACAAGCCTTTTCTTTTTCTTTAAGTTGATAATAGAAGTTGCCTCTCTGCTTGTAGAAAGATGCGTTTTTGGCATCTAGTCGAATAGCTTCGTCCATGTCAGAGACCCCGGCCCCATAATCATCCAGTTGTGCCTTGCAGGTTGCACGGTTGTAATACGCTAACGCATCATTAGGATTCAGCTGAACAACCTTGTTATAGTCCAGCATTGCGCCCTCATAATCTTCGAGCGCCTCTTTTACCAGGGCGCGGTTGAAATGGGCATCTGCATTTTTCGGATCGAGGTCTATTGCTCTGTTCAGTTCTGTGACCGCGAGTTTTGTGTCTTCCAACCCAAGGTATGCCCGTCCTTTATTGAGGTATAACAAGACAGAATTTTCGCCAGCCTTTTGAGCATTATCAAAATCACTTAGTGCGGCCTGATATTCTTCCTCCTCAAGCTGCATTAAGCCTCTCTTGAAAAACACTTCTTTGTCCTTAACTCCTGCTGCAATGAGCTTGTCGTAATAGTCGCGTGCCGGTGGATATTTCTCCAAACTGTAGTACGCGTTGCCAAGCATGCGATAAAGATCCGGCTCAGGCTTTTCGGAGAGTTTTTCTGCTTCACGGAAGTCCCGGATAGCTTCCTCGTATTTTTTAGAAGCATAATAAGCATTGCCGCGATTTTCATATGCTTTGGTGTAATCTGGACGCTTAGTGATAGCGTTGCTAAAATCAGAAATGGCTGAAGGGTAGTTCTCCTGCTTAAGATAGGCCTTGCCCCTGTTGTTATAAAGAACAGGATCTGTAAGACCAAGAGTAACGGCCTGCGAATAATCCTGGACTGCACCGGCCAAATTATTCACGCTGAACTTCGCGTCACCGCGATGATAAAAAGCCAAAGCAAGTTTTGGATCCTTCGTTACTGCTTCATCGAAGTCCTTAATAGCTTCGTTAAAGTTTTTGTTCTCATAACGGCAATAGCCGCGCATATCAAAAGCAATGGCATCCTTTGTTCCTGTATTGATTGCCTTGTCGAGGTCTAATCCCGCGTTCTTGTAGTCTTTGAGATAATACCTTGCTGCACCACGCTTAAAGAACACGTTCGAGTCAGTAACTCCGCGGTCGATGGCCCGTGTTAAATCCGCGACAGATTTTTCGTAGTCCTTCATTTCAAAATAGGAGCCTCCTCTTGCTACAAGAGTTTCGTTGTCTTTACTGCTGCCATCAATCGCTTTGGTCAGGTCGGGAACAGCGCCCTGAAAGTCCTTAGTGTAGTACTTCGAAACCCCCAGCGCTGCAAATTCCTCTGTACTCGCCTCGCCACGGGATGCGACAATTGCGAGATCCGGAACAACGGCCGAATACTCCTTGAGTTGATATCTTGCCAACGCCCTGTTCTTCAACGCAAGTGTATAATCTTTCTTCAGGGTGAGGGCACGATCAAAATCCGCGATCGATTCCTTTGGCATCCCCGCACTAAGCTTTGCTTTTCCTCTGTTATTAAAAATCACTTCATCATTTGCTCCCAGGGCTACGGCCTTGTCGTACGCCTCCACTGCTCCTTTGAAGTTCGCCTGTTTGAACCGGAGGTTTCCCAGTTGATAGTAAATGTCCTTGTTTTTGCTATCCATTGTTGCTGCCTTCTCTAACGCGACCCCTGCTTCTTTCTCCTTCTGAGACGCGAGATATGACATTCCCATGGCTTCATAGGCTCCAAGGTCGGCCTTACCTTTTTGCACGCTCTTTTCAAGATCTGCGACAGCGCTGTTATATTCCTTCTGTTGATAATAAGATTTACCACGCTTCAGATAGATGTCATCTTCTTTTTCGCCACCCATCTCGGCAGCTGTCAAGGCTTCTTGTGTGCCTTTATAGTCATTGGCATCGTAACGGAGGTACCCGGCATAAAGTGCGACCTTGCTGTCTTTTACACCGCTGCTCATAGCTTTATCCAGATAAGTACGCGCCACCTCTTTCTTACCAAGGTTGTAGTTGGCAATTCCGAGCATTTTCAACATCTCCGGAGTTTCACCTTCCTGCGCTTTCGCTATTTCAAGATCTGCCGCTGTGCCGGCGTAATCTTTCATCAAATATTTTGCTGTACCCCTGTTGAGGAAAGCTTTGGAATATGATCCGTTTAACTGAATCGCCTTGTCAAAGTCGGCGACAGCCCCGTTTACATCATTTGCATTCAACTTAGCCTTACCGCGGTTGTTGAAGAGTACTGCATCGTTAGCGCCGGATTTAACTGCATTGTCATAGTGTTTGATAGCATTGACAAAATCAT
>DASVBA010000713.1:0-5157 GCA_036376095.1 Chryseolinea sp. | reverse complement strand
TCACCGCTTCCGGATCGGGCCTTGAAGTAAAGGACGCGTCGCAAGTGATAATTTACCTCGCCGCAGCTACAAGTTTCAACGGATTTGACAAATGCCCCGACAAAGATGGAAAGGATGAGAAAAAAATTGCGGAAAAACATCTCAATGATGTATCAAACAAGGATTACGAAAAGATAAAGGCCGACCATGTAGCTGATTACAAAAAGTATTTTGATCGCGTGACGCTTTCGATCAACGGAAATCCAAAGAAGGAGATCACAACAGACAAACGACTTGAAGCCTATACAAAAGGAGAAAGTGATGTTGGACTTGAAACATTGTATTTTCAGTTCGGCCGTTACCTGTTGATCTCTTCATCCCGTTCGCCGGGGATACCTGCAAACCTCCAGGGCATATGGAACCACCACGTCAGACCACCGTGGAGCAGCAACTACACGACGAACATCAACACAGAAATGAACTACTGGATGGTTGAAAGCTGCAATTTATCCGAGCTTCACTTGCCATTAATTGACCTCATCAAGAACGTAGCGATAACAGGGAGACAGACGACAAAGAATTTTTATGGCGCCGGCGGCTGGACTATCCATCATAATACAGACATCTGGGCTACCTCAAACCCCATGAGCGGCAGTCCCAGCTGGGCGAACTGGCCTATGGGAGGAGCATGGCTGTCCCAACATTTGTGGGAGCATTACGCTTTTTCAAGCGACGAGAACTTTCTCAAGGAAACGGCGTACCCCTTGATGAAAGAGTCGGCGATGTTTTGCCTTGACTGGTTAATTGAAGACAATGGATATCTCGTGACCTCACCCGCCACTTCGCCGGAGAACTTCTACATAACGGATAAAGGTTACAAAGGCGCAGTGTCCGTCGCGACAACCATGGATATGTCCATAATAAGAGATCTTTTTACGAACGTAATAGAAGCGTCTGAGATCCTGGGCGTCGACGAACCATTCAGAACAATGTTGAAAGAAAAGAAGTCCAAACTCTTTCCACTTCAAATAGGAAAGAAAGGAAACCTTCAGGAATGGTATAAGGATTGGGAGGACGCAGAACCAGAACACCGGCATATTTCTCATTTGTTCGGATTGTTCCCTGGCCGTGAGATCTCGCCACTAAAAACACCTGAGTATGCAAATGCCGCGCGCAGGTCACTTGAATTGCGTGGCGATGGCGGCACGGGCTGGTCGAAGGGTTGGAAGATCAACGTATGGGCCAGGCTACTGGATGGAAATCATGCGCATAAATTAATCCGCGAGCAACTTACTTTGACCGGTGTTGAAGGAACGACCTATACCAATGGCGGCGGTACCTATCCCAATATGTTCGACGCGCACCCTCCCTTTCAGATTGACGGAAATTTCGGTGGAGCATCTGGCATGACCGAAATGCTGCTGCAAAGCCATCTTGGCAACGTGCATTTACTTCCCGCCCTTCCGGACGCATGGGCTAGCGGAGAAGTGCGCGGTCTTCGCGCGAGGGGCGGATTCGAGGTTGATCTCGCCTGGAACAACAAAAAGCTGAAACAGGCAACCTTGCGATCGCAAGCAGGAAGCTCATGTACCATCCGATTAAACCATCCATTTACCGTAAAAGGCGTTTCAGTAAAACCCAAGCCGGACAACGGGGGGTATACTGCAACATTTAGCACCAAAAAAGGAACTGTCTATACAATTATTGGAAAATAAAATACTTCCCTATGCGTAGCCCATTAGCAAGACTTTTGTTTCTATCCGTTATCAGCCTGAGTTTCGCTGCCAACGCCCAAACGGTGATATTAAAAGTCGAAACGGGCAAAAAAGAAATCGTTCAACCGACGATGTGGGGAATATTCTTTGAAGATATAAACTTTGCTGCCGATGGTGGAATATACGCCGAGCTGATCAAGAACCGGTCCTTTGAATTCACTCAACCGTTAACAGGCTGGCAATTGCATGAGTCAAACAAATTCTCGATGAATCAAACGTCGGGTGATCTTACTATCCTAAAGACAAGCGATCCAAAAGAAGTTAATGCACATTTTGCTCGCGCGGTACTAGTATCTGACAATGGGTTCACGCTCGCAAATGAAGGTTTCAAAGGCATAGGGTTGAAAAAAGACAATACGTATACCTTCTCCGTTATGGCGCGGCAGCAGGCACAGACGCCGGTAAAAATTCAGGTTCATCTTCAGGATTCCTCCGGAAATGTCCTTGGACAAACTACGATTGAACCAACGGGAAAGGAATGGAAGGAATACTCTGCGAAGATCATCTCATCAAAAACGGAACCTGACGGCAAACTTGCACTGCGGTTCACAGGTAAAGGTGTTTTGGATATCGACATGATCTCGCTTTTTCCTCAAGACACCTGGAAGAATCGTCCCGGAGGCTTACGCGCTGACCTTGTTCAACTGCTCGCAGATATGAAACCCGGCTTTATACGCTTCCCCGGCGGATGCATTGTGGAAGGGTTTCAGCTGGAGACCAGATATCAATGGAAAAAAACTATTGGTGATCCCGGGCAAAGGGAATTGTTAAAGAACAGGTGGAACGACGAGTTCAAGCACCGGCCAGCTCCGGATTACTTTCAGACCTTTGGGTTGGGATTTTATGAATACTTTCAGCTCGCTGAAGATATCGGGGCGAGCCCGCTTCCAATACTTAGCTGCGGAATGGCATGCCAATTCAACTCTGCAGAACTTGTTCCGTTGGACGAGCTCGATCCTTATGTGCAGGACGCGTTGGACTTGATCGAATTCGCTAATGGATCAACGCAAACCAAATGGGGAAAGGTCCGTGAACAGCTGGGACATCCTGCTCCTTTTAATCTTACGATGATCGGAGTTGGAAATGAACAGTGGGGACCTCAATACATCGAGCGTTACAAGATTTTTGCCGATGCTATTCGATCGAAATATCCCGACATCAAAATAGTATCGGGAACGGGGCCTTTTCCCGACGGAGAGTTGTTCGAGTATGCTGCTAAAGAACTTAAAACACTTAAGGCCGATCTGGTCGATGAACATTATTATCAAAAGCCTGAATGGTTCTTCAAGAACGCGGGAAGATATGACAACTACGACCGCAACTCATACAAGATCTTTGCCGGTGAATTCGCCGCACAAAGTGTCGCTACCGTCAGCCCTGACAATAAGAACTCGTGGTTGTGCGCATTATCGGAAGCTGCTTTTATGACCGGCCTGGAGCGCAACGCCGATGTTGTACACATGGCCTCTTATGCACCACTGTTCGCCCATACGCAGGGCTGGCAATGGACACCCGACCTGATCTGGTTCGACAATCTAAGTGCCTACGGAACTCCAAATTATTACGTTCAAAAATTATTCAGCACCAATAAGGGTACTCATCTCGCAACCGTTACCCTGGATGGAAACCCGGTCTCCGGCCAGCAAAACATTTATGCGTCCGCAACATGGGATAGCGGGACTTCGGAAGTGATCGTGAAGGTGGTCAATTCGTCCGAAACGCCAACACAGACTGAAATTCAATTGGATTCAAAACGAAAGTACAATTCGATGGTGAAAGGAACGATGCTGGCAAATTCCGACCTCAATTCGGTGAATAGTATTGAAAAACCTAAGAACGTTTCACCTATCGAATACTCATTATCGATGAAGGCAAACAAGCTTGGATTGATCCTCCCTCCACAATCTTTGGTGGTGCTGAGAATAAAGACTCGCTAACGAAGGGCCTTAATAAATTTTGCTTCAACCCACCAGATATCGTCATTCTTTGTGAAGAAGAAGTATTGGCCGTCCGGGGTCACAAAAGGGCAATACTCCGTGCGTTCCGCGTTGATTTCTTTTCCAAGATTTTTCGCGGGTTGCCATGTGGTATCAGCATTCTTGTAGGAAATGTATAAGTCTCCTCTCCCGTTTCCTCCCGGTTTGTTTGCACAGAAAATCACATAGTTTTCTTCCGGATCTACAAAGACATCAGCCTCGTAATACGGTGAGTTGATTGCTTCGGATAATTTCACGGCTGTTTGAAATTCGCCGTTTACGTTTCGAGATGTGTAAATGTCATAGTTCTCTTTCTTTTCGTCAGTCGCGTTTCCGTTAGAGGAAAAATACATGGTCCCCGTCTTTGTGAATGATATATAGTATTCGTTTCCGGCTGAATTGATCTTGTTTCCCGCATTCACAGGTGCGGACCAACCATTGCCCTGGCGAACGATGTACCAGATGTCGTAGTCTTTTTTCTCTCCGCTTCCATTCAGGGGCATGTTAGAAATAAAATACAACCTCTTCTCGTCGGGAGACAAAAATGGATCATTGTAACTATAAACGCCGTGCGACATAATTGTCTTTGCATCCGCCCACTTGCCGTTAACCAGCTTCATATAACGTATCTGTGCCACTCCTCCGGGTTCAGCAGCATAAAAAAATTCAGTTCCATCTTTTGAAAAGACAGAACCAAACTCCGTCTGACCCTGGGTGGAAATAAGACCAGGAGCAAACACAGCAGGAACAGGGCCGGGTAACGGCTGGCCTAGGTACATCTGTGCTGCAATTGGTGCCGCTGAGCCAAGAACAATAAGAATGATAACGTAAGCTTTCATATCGACATCTTTTTGCAGGCGAATTCCCAAGATCATACCAATCTAAATCGCTAAAATAAAGCGATGATGACCCTTAACAAGATGATGGTGAAACGAAAACGAAAATAGTCGTTCACATATGGACACCTCCATCTATTCCAGGCTTTTGCATTTATTCCCGATCGCACCGCCGCTCCGATCGCAAACGACAGAGAGAAGATACACGCAGAGTACCCAAGAGAATTTTGTATGTTACTCTCTGCGATTTATTGCTAACTATCCTACGATGTGCAAATCATTTCCTTTTTCACACACTTGTCCGTTCAACGTTGATCAAATGGATATTAGTTAATCGGCCTTACTTTCGACTTCGCTTCTTTCAAACTCCAGCCCATCGATATTCAGCATTGCGATTTTTCCCTCGGCATTCATTCCAAATGTGGCAACAAGCGTATACTGTCCCGCTTCTCCTATAGGACCGTAGAAAGTATCGTAGTGCCAATGTGGCAATTCAGCGACCAAAAACTTATCGTTGACATCAAAAATTAATTTTCCATTTTCAGCGCGCACGTCGACGGTTCCGAAGACATCACTGGAATATTTTCCGGA
>DASVBA010000702.1:0-4195 GCA_036376095.1 Chryseolinea sp. | reverse complement strand
GGCATTACAGCAACAACGTTCGATGCAGAGGGTGAACTTACTATCCGCATGACGGCCAAGCCAAAGTCTGTGTTCGTCGGTTCTATTAAATTAAATAACTATCAATGGAAGCCACTGACCAAAGGGGGTGTGTTGGTGATGAAGTACAACGGTGCCAATGAAATAACAATTAATAAATAAGTTTTTTGCAGATAAACACCGTGTTGTATAAACCAACGTCTCTATGAACAAAGGCTCCTATATTATTCTCATCCTGCTGCTAAATTCATTTGTGTGCTGTTCGCAAGTGAACTCGAAAATTCAACTTATTGTACGTGGAGATGACATGGGGTTCTCCCATTCCGGTAATGAAGCCATTATAAAATGTTTTAAAGAAGGTATAGAAACTTCTATTGAAGTAATCGTTCCATCGCCCTGGTTTCCTGAGGCGGTAAAGTTACTTATTGAAAACCCGACTGTTGACGTTGGTATTCACATAGCTCTTACCAGCGAGTGGGATAACATGAAATACAGACCTGTGTCTCACTGTTCAAGTTTAACAGATGATAGCGGCTATTTCTTTCCTTTTATATGGCCAAACAAAAATTACCCGGGTCGGGCGTTGTTGGAAAGCAACTGGAAGATCGAGGAAATAGAAAAGGAATTTCGCGCGCAAATAGAATTAGCGTTAAAGAAAATCCCGCGTATCAGCCACATCTCCGCTCACATGGGTTGCTATGACATGTCGCCTGAAGTAAAAGCGTTGGCGAAAAAACTTGCAATTGAATACGGAATAGACATTGATCCCATCGAACTTGGTGTTATCGATATTGGATATCAGGGGTCATCCAAAACCACAGAGGACAAAAAGCGAAGTTTCATCGCGATGTTGGAGCGATTGGAGCCGGGGAAAACTCATCTCTTTGTGGATCACCCTGGATTGGATACTCCGGAACTTCGTGGTATTCACCACAAGGGGTATGAAAATGTGGCCCTTGACCGTCAAGGTGTAACCGACGTTTGGACAGATCCTGACGTAAAAGAGGTAATTAGGAAAAGAGACATTCGATTGATATCCTATAGGGAGATCAAGCGTAAATAACTAAGACATATGGCCGAAAACGTATTCGATGCAATTGTAGTGGGTTCCGGCATCAGCGGAGGCTGGGCTGCAAAAGAACTCTGCGAAAGAGGACTGAAAACTATTATGCTGGAACGCGGAAAAAATGTAGAGCATATTAAAGATTACGTCAATGCCAACAAAGCACCATGGGAATTTAAACATCGCGGCAAAGCACCGATTGACATGAAGCATGAGTACAGGCGAGCCGTTAGCGAAAAAAATAATGATTGGTGGGTTAAGGACAGTGATTGTCCGTACACAGAGGTGAAACGATTCGATTGGTACAGAGGCTATCAAGTTGGTGGTCGATCGCTAATATGGGGAAAGCAAAGCTACAGGCTAAGTGAAATTGATTTTGAGGCAAATGCGAAGGAAGGCATTGCGGTAGATTGGCCCGTTCGTTATAATGACATTGCTACATGGTACGACCACGTAGAACGCTTTGCCGGTATCAGTGGTAACCGCGATGGCCTCGCTCAGCTTCCGGATGGACAATTCCTTCCCGCGATGGATATGACCTGTGTGGAAAAAGATCTGGCAGCGCGTATCAAGGATCATTACAAAGGTAAGAGGCACATGATTATCGGCAGGGCCGCTCATGTCACCGGTCCGTTGGAAGGTCGCACACAGTGTCAGTTTCGTGATAAATGTGGATTGGGTTGTCCTTTTGGTGGATACTTCAGCACACAATCTTCCACGTTACCTGCTGCTCAAAAAACGGGTAATCTCACACTACGTCCCTGGAGTATAGTCACACAAGTGTTATATGATAAAGACAGGAAAAGAGCTACAGGCGTAGAAATTCTGGACGCCGAAACGAATCAAACTTATGTTTATCAAGCTAAAGTTATTTTTCTAAATGCCTCTGCCCTGAACAGTACCTGGATACTGATGAATTCTGCAACAGACGTTTGGCCTGATGGGCTAGGCAGTAGCAGTGGAGAGTTAGGACACAATCTGATGGATCACCATTTAGGCGTCGGGGTCGGTGGCTGGGTTGAGGGCTATGAAGACAAATACTACTACGGCAGGCGACCAAACGGGATTTATATTCCTCGTTTTCGAAATATTTTTGGTGACAAGCGCGATTATTTGCGCGGCTTCGGTTATCAGGGCGCAGCGAGCCGGGAAGGTTGGAGCAGAAACATCGCCGAATATAATATTGGTGCGGAATTGAAGGAGGCATTGTCAGAACCTGGCCGCTGGACGTTTGGTATGGGCGGATTTGGTGAGATGTTGCCTTCACATGACAACAAAATAACACTGGATAAAACCAAAAAAGATAGGTGGGGATTAAACGTGTTGTCCTTTGATTGCGAATTGAAAGAGAATGAATTAAAAATGCGCAAAGATATGCTTGCCGATGCCCTCGAAATGCTGGAAGCGGCGGGCGTAAGAGATGTAGGAGGAAGCGATGGTGATGGCACGCCGGGGCGGGGCATTCACGAGATGGGAACAGCACGCATGGGGCACGATCCTAAGACTTCCGTACTTAACAAGTGGAACCAGGTATGGGACGCACCCAATGTATTCGTAACCGATGGAGCTTTTATGACATCGTCGGCGTGCCAAAATCCTTCGCTTACTTATATGGCCTTTACGGCGCGTGCAGCTCATTATGCTGTAGAAGAATTAAAGAAAATGAACCTTTAACATTTCTAACTATGAACAGACGAGATGCAATCGCCAGAGTAGGATTACTGGTCGGAGGCACTGTTATCGGGGCAGAATCATTTTTAAGCGGATGCACTAAGCGTTCAAGCGACAAGGTTTCCAGGATTCTATTCTCGAACGAGATTGTTTCTTTAATGGATGAGGTTGGCGAAACCATTTTGCCCACAACGGCATCAGCACCTGGTGCAAAAGCTGCGCGCATTGGCGAATTCATGAAGACCATAGTCTTGGATTGCTACGAAGAGAAAGACCAGGTCATTTTTATTAACGGCGCGGGTTTGGTTCAGCAAAATGCGCAACTGAAATACGGAAAAACCTTTCACGCCCTGGACGAAAAAGAAAAGTATCAGCTTATTTCTTCTCTTGACACCGAGGCAAAGGAACACAAACAGAAGATAAAGAAAGAAGATGACGTTCACTATTTTACCATGATTAAACAGCTGACCTTGTGGGGATATTTCACATCACAGATTGGTTCGGAAAACGCACTGCGTTATCTGCCTGTTCCTGGAAAGTTTGTCGGGTGTGTAGACTATACGAAAGGTGATAGGGCCTGGTCGGAGATTTAGATTTATCCGCACCTGCCGCACCGCACAGAATACGTCTTTACTCATACTTTCCGATGTTAAAATCTACGTGGTTTTTTAGGATTAGCTTATTGGTCCGCCAACGTCCATGCATTATTCTGTTATTCATAATAGGACCTGCCTTTGTCGCGGCGCAGCCAAGGACGATAGATGGATCGTACACACCCCACAACCGGGAATGGGGGACGATCATTTCACTTGATGGGATATGGGAAATCGCCGAAGGCCTGGGAAACAATATTCCCGCCCGTTTCACATCCACCATTCCAGTCCCGGGGCTGGTAACAAATGCAATACCAGCATTCAAGGACGTTGGAGCGATAACCAAATCCAGGGATGCGTTTTGGTATCGGAGAAAATTCACAATTGAAGGCAACGTTCCGGCTATGGCACGATTGAAGATTTTCAAGGCGATGCATGGAGCCACTGTATTTCTAAATGGGAAAAAAATTGGATACAACCCAGTCAACTTCGTTCCGCTATACTTCAATGTTTCTTCGTTACTGAGGGGAAACAAAACTGAAAATGAACTGATAATCCGGATTGGCGCTGATATTTCTCAGGTGCCCGATTCCGTCGTCACTGGCGGCGATCCGGAGAGAAGACGATATCCCCCGGGCATCTACGACCATGTTCAATTGATTCTTTCTGCCGATCCATACGTAGTCCGCACACAGGTTGTACCCGATGTTAAGGCCAGGCAGATAAAAGCAGTCGTCTACTTCAGGGCAGTTAAAAAAACAAAACTGCCAGGCGAAATCAAGGCAGAAGTATACGAATACAAAACCGGCAAACGGGTGGCTGGTGCGATCATCAGAAACCCTGACCTGAA